>JAEWSZ010000172.1 GCA_023397905.1 Bacillota bacterium
GCTCAAGGTCATTCAGGAGGAACTGAACGAGGGGAAGGGAGAGGGCTCCAAAAAGGACAACGATTATTCAAATAAAATCGAAGAGGCCCAGATGCCTTCCGAGGTAAAGAGCGCAGCGCTTGACGAACTGGATAAGCTCAAAACCCAGAGCCCCAACAGTCCGGAATATAACGTAATACGCAATTACCTGGAGCTGCTGATACAGCTGCCCTGGAAAAAGAAAGAGGCAAGGCCTGTCAATCTGGGAGAGGCAAGGCGGATCCTGGATGAACAGCATTATGGCCTGGAAAGGGTAAAGGACAGGATAATACAGCATCTGGCAGTAATGCAGCTGAAAAAGGACAAAAAGGGCTCCATACTTTTGCTGGTGGGACCTCCCGGAACAGGAAAAACAAGTCTGGGCAAGAGTATTGCGGAAGCGCTTGACAGGAAATATATCCGTTTGAGCCTGGGCGGTATCAGAGATGAAGCGGAGATCAGAGGACACCGCAGAACATATGTGGGAGCCATGCCGGGAAGAATAATACAGAGCATTAAAAAGGCGGGGGAAAACAATCCCGTTATGATTCTGGATGAAGTGGATAAGCTGACGGCAGGCGGTTTCAGCGGAGACCCTTCCAGCGCTTTGCTGGAGGTGCTGGATCCGGAGCAGAACAACAGCTTTACGGACCATTACCTGGATCTGCCTTATGACCTGTCGGATGTATTCTTCATTGCCACCGCCAATTCTCTTGAAAGTATTCCGGGGCCGCTGCTGGACAGGATGGAAATAATTCAGATTTCCAGTTATACAATAAATGAAAAGTTCCACATAGGAAAAAACCACCTGATTCCCTCAGTTCTTGAGGAACACGGCTTAACTGCGGAGCAGCTGGTTATAGGCGACGAGGTGCTGCAAAAAATAATAGGGGACTATACTCTGGAAGCAGGAGTCAGAGGCCTGAAAAAGCAGCTTGCCGCACTTGCAAGGGCGGCTTCCGAAAAAATAGTGTCCAATAAGACGGAATTGCCCTTTGAGGTAAAACCGGAGCAATTGGAGGAGCTGCTGGGAAGGCAGGTCTCAAGGCATGAAAAAGCCGAGCTGGACAACCCGCCGGGAGTTGTCACCGGACTTGCATGGACTCCTGTCGGAGGAGAGATTCTTTTTATTGAAGCGACTGACATGGCGGGAAGCGGACAGGTTACCCTGACAGGTAAATTGGGCGACGTGATGAAGGAATCGGCCAGAATTTCCTTAAGTTTGTTAAAAGCGAGGCTGCCGGTGAATTCAACGAATTTCAAGGAAAGAGACCTGCACATCCACGTCCCCTCAGGGGCTGTTCCAAAAGACGGCCCGTCGGCAGGCATTGCTCTGTTTACAGCGCTGGCCTCCCTTGTGACCGGCATCAAAGTGGATTCAAAACTGGCAATGACGGGGGAAATAACCTTGAGAGGCGCTGTACTGCCAATCGGCGGTTTGAAGGAGAAACTGCTGGGGGCCCAGAGAGCCGGTATAACAAAAGCACTTATCCCAAAAGACAACGCCGTTGATCTTAAGGATGTGCCTGAAGAAGTGAAGGAACAGATGACAATTGTACAGGTGGAAACTGTGGAAGATGTGCTCAGAGAAACTTTGGGGATTTCCCTGCCCAGAATAGAACATGTACTTGGTCAGAAAGCATTTGGCGAAATATCATTCCAGGTATAGACAGAAATTTGTTAATTTGATATCTTTGAATTATAAAGATGGTTAAGTTTTATGCGGGGAGGGATACGTATGAAGTATTTTAAAGGGTTAGGTTTTTATATAGCAATATTTGCGGTTGTTTTAGTGTTGATAGCGTTTTTTACCACGTCGGACAATTCCCCAAAGATGGATTACTCCGAGCTGCTGACGCAGATTCAGCAAGGCAATGTCAAAACTATAGGACTGCAGATGGACACTGCTACGGTTGAGCTGAAGAAAGCGGCGGAGGGAAAAGGCAATGCGACCAGATATATTGTTACGGTTCCTCCCGATGTCACTTCGGCTTCCGATAAGTTTACAAAGGCATACGAGAGCAAGCTTGTTGAAAAATATTATGTAGTAGCTCCGCCTCAGACGCCATGGTGGGTGACCGTATTGCAGACAGTGGGATTTGCGGTGATACCGGTATTTATATGGCTGTTCTTTATAAGACGGCAGAGCGGAGCCGGAAGCAGCCAGGTGATGTCATTCGGCAAGAGCCGTGCGAAGATGTCGGTGGATAACCGGAAAAAAGTCACTTTTGCGGATGTGGCGGGAGCTGATGAGGAAAAGGAAGAGCTGGCGGAGATCGTTGAGTTTTTAAAGGCTCCTAAAAAGTTTGTGGAGCTGGGCGCAAGGATACCCAAGGGCGTTTTGCTGGTGGGACCTCCCGGAACAGGCAAGACCCTTCTGGCAAAAGCGGTTTCAGGAGAGGCAGGAGTTCCGTTCTTCAGCATCAGCGGTTCGGACGTTGTGGAGATGTTTGTGGGCGTGGGAGCCTCCAGAGTAAGGGATTTATTTGAAAAAGCTAAAAAGGAAGCGCCCTGCATAGTATTTATAGACGAAATAGACGCGGTGGGCAGGCACAGAGGCGCCGGCATGGGCGGCGGAAATGATGAAAGGGAACAGACCCTGAATCAATTGCTGGTTGAAATGGACGGTTTCGGTATAAATGAAGGCGTTATAGTACTGGCAGCCACCAACAGGCCGGATATCCTTGACCAGGCTCTTATGAGACCAGGGCGCTTTGACCGGAGAGTTATTGTGGGCTTGCCGGATATCAAGGGAAGAGAGCAGATCATGAAGGTGCATTCCAGAGGGAAGCCCATGGCTGAGGATGTTGATCTGGGCGAACTCGCCAAGATTTTACACGGCTTTACCGGAGCCGATCTGGAAAATCTGCTGAATGAGGCGGCTCTGCTGACTGCCAGGGGCAATAAGAAAAAGATCGGAAATGAAGAGATAAAGGAAGCGGCGTTTAAAGTAATGATGGGCCCTGAGAAGAAGAGCCGTATCTTGAGCGAAAAGGACAAGAGGGTCACAGCTTTCCACGAGGCCGGACACGCAATTGCCATCAAGCTTGTATCTTCAAATCAGAATGTTGACAGAGTGTCAATAATTCCGGCGGGCATGGCCGGCGGCTATACCTCCAGCAGGCCTTCCGAGGATACCAGCTACCAGACAAAATCCCAGCTTATGGAGGAGATAATAATCGCACTGGGCGGGAGGGCCGCCGAGGAGATAACCCTGAACGAAATAAGCACCGGCGCCTCAAGCGACCTGAAGAGGGTCAATCAGATAGCGAGAAATATGGTCACAAAATACGGCATGAGCAGCAAGCTGGGCAATATGGTTTTTGAAAACGGAAACGACGAGGTTTTCCTGGGCGGAGATTCCGCACAGGGACGCGGCTACAGCGATGAAGTGGCAGGCGTTATTGACAGCGAGGTAAAACACATCATAGACACCGCCTACGAAAAAACCATTTCCCTCCTCAAGGCCAACATCGATAAGCTGCACAGGCTGGCTGAGGCTCTGCTTTTAAAGGAAAAAGTAGAGGGGGCGGAGTTTGAACAGATTTTCCAGGGAGCGTAGTAAGGAAACAGAAGGAAGCACTCCGGACTATTACCGGATGAATAGTATACTGTAAGCGGCATAAATAAAAGCCTGGGTTGTGGGGATATAATATCGATATCTCCGTGCCCGGGCTTTTTATTTTCCGGGCCGTGCAGCGGAATCCCGCTAACATAAACATCTATTTGTGATAACGGAGCTTTTCCCACACATGGTAAATGGATAATAACGAAAAAATCAGACGTGAAATAAAAAAACATATATGATATGATGTGCTTATAAATGTATGGGAGGCCGCCATGGAAAATATTGACGAGGTGTTTGAGTTTTATAATGCCGGTGCTGAAAAGGACAGGTTGGAAAGAGGCCTTGGAAAAGTGGAATTTTACAGGACGAAAGAAATATTGAAGAAATATATTATTGCCCCCAACAATATAATCTATGATGTGGGCGGCGGTATAGGGGTTTATTCCGGATGGCTGGCGGAGAGAAACAATGAAGTGCATCTTCTGGAGTTGACTCCCTGGGCCGTTGAATACTCTGTGGAAAATCAGAAGGAAAACAGCAGATTCATAGCTGAAGTGTGTGATGCGAGAAAAATCGGCAGACCTGATGAAAGCGCGGATATTGTTCTGCTTATGGGACCGTTGTATCACTTGCAGAACAAGGAGGAGCGTTTGCAGGTTCTGAATGAGGCCCGGAGGGTTTTGAAGCCGGGCGGGCTGATGTTTTCGGCCGGAATATCGAAATTCAGTTCCACAACTTGGGCGCTGTCGACCTATGGAAAAGATAATAACTTTCTGGATGATGATATTTTTGACAATATGATTAAAGAGGAACTGTCGTCAGGTATTCATATCCGGCCAAAGGAATATCCTTATTTTATCGCCCAGTCGTATTTTCACACGCCGTCCGGAATGCAAAAGGAGATTGAAACAGTTGGATTTAATGTAATTCAGAAGTATGCGGTGGAAGGGATAATCTGGTTTACTCCTTTTCTGGATGAGAAGTGGGAAGATGCCAAAAGCCGGGAAAGACTCTTGAACATAGTAAGACGTACAGAAAATGAAGAAGAGGTCATGGGGATGAGTCCTCATTTTATACTTGTATCAAGAAAATGAAATTGTAAAACGTAAAAAATAAGATTCTATGACCGGAGGAGAGGCTATGATTCACAACGAGGTGCTTGACTGTATCCGTACCAGAAGGAGTACGCGCAGTTTTCAGGAGCGGCAGATCAAGGATGAAGAGCTGGAAGCCCTGCTGGAGGCAGCAATATGGGCTCCAAGCGGGAGCAACAGCCAGAGCTGGCTGTTTACCGCGGTTCAGGACAAAGATATCCTTTCAAGGATAAATGAACTGCTGAGAGAAGGATTTCAGCACTGGATCCCCGATGACGATTATCCGGGGAAGCTGGGAGCAAAAGCTGCTGCGCAAAAGGAGGACTGCAATTTCCTGTACCATGCGCCCACGCTTATTATTGCCTCCAACCGGCCCAATTATGAAAATGCCATGGCCGACTGCTCTCTTGCACTGGAGAATCTTTTTCTGGCGGCCAATTCCATGGGATTGGGCAGCTGTTACATCAATCAGCTGCACTGGCTTAGGAATGACCGGGAGCTCCGGGAGTTTCTTTTTGAGCTGGGAATCCCTAAGGAACACACCATCTGTTCTTCGGCGGCGGTGGGATATATTGCAAGGGAGTCAAGTCCGCCGCCCCGCAAAGACGGCACTGTCCGCATAATAAAATAAGGCCGTATGCGGTTCCGATACACGCTGTTATAAAATTCCGGCCGGAGGCAGGATTAATTTGGTTGCAAAATTGTAACCTTTTAAAAGACCGGATTTCATGTACAATCCCCATATTAAAATATATAATTATAAATGTATTTTAATGGAAGCCGTATTGCATTATAAAGTCAATCGCGGTTAAAACCTTTGCCTCCAGGCGAAGGCTGCTTTTGGGCAATTATATTTGAAGGTTTCAACGCTTGCGTTTAGAAAGTTTTTTCTTCAGAAGGCTTTAGCCTCAAACCCAAGCCATGGGCTTTCAGCCGGCAGTAATTGACTTTTTAATAGGGGGGATTGCATGGTCAAGAAGATACTTGTATATATAATTCTGACAGTCGCTCTGGTCATAGGATTTACAGGTTGGAGCATGACTGGCAGCAAGAATCCGGCAGATGGGAAGGCGGCCGCTCAGAGTTCCGCGGCGGAGAGGTCTCAGGAGCCTCCGGCAGTCCCTGCAAAAGACAGGGATGATCCCGGCCTGATTGATTTCAACAGCATACTGGACGGGATCGGCCAGGATAAAGAGGCCGCTTTGCTTGAACATAAGAAAGCGGATATCAACGGAGACGGAACAGACGATGATATATATCTGATAGGAATACAACCAAAGAATTATACGGGACTGTACCAGGAAAATATGAAAATTATCATACTGGACGGTAAAAGCGGTGAATTGACTTCCATACCCGCCGACAGCGGAAATGGGTACTGGTATGATATTTTCGCGGGAGATTTTGACGGAGATAAAATCAAAGATATACTTTTCAGCGTAAACAACGATATGGCCGGAGGCGCAGGCCAGTATACATTTACGGTGTATTCCTGCAAAAACGGCAAGGTATCCAAACTGTTTGACAACGAAAAGCTCAGAAATGAACTGGAATTCAGCGTAAATTTCAAAGACGGCTATAAAGTGGAAATCAACTGTCCCGGCAATAATAAATCCTTTACAGTTGATGTAAGCGACAAAAAGGCAACGTACCGGAAGCTGGGTTTGTATGACGGCGAGGACAAGCTCATAAAGCCTGAGGAGGGCTGGGTGGATAACTACAACAGGCTTGCGCCGGAGGATGTGGATAAGGACGGTGTTCTGGAGCTCAAAGGCCAGCAGTATGTGTCCGGATACGGGCACAGCGACGAAATCGGTACGCTGAGCAGCGTCTTAAAATGGGACAGGAAAAAGCAAAACTGGATTGTAACAGATATTGATTTTAAGAGAACGGAAAAATAGCAAGCCTGTGACTTATAATAGCAAATTGGTGACCAATCCTGCCAAACCACTGCCTTAATGTTTCAGGGTGTGATAATATCTACCCATAAGCCGGCGGAATCCACGGAAGCTGATGTGGAAACGGTTAAAAAACATAAGGGGGCATTGATATGGCAGGGATCAGGATTGGGATCATCGGATTGGGAGCTATCGCTCAAGCGGTTCATATTCCCGGAATTCTGGGAAGCAAGGATTTTGAACTTACTGCGGTATGTGATACCGATAAGGAAAGATTGCTGGATACCGCCAGGAAGTATGGGATCGATAAGGAGCACATTTTTACGGATTACAGGGAGCTGATTAACTGCGGCGATGTGGAAGCGGTTGACATCTGCACTCCAAACGACTGTCATTTCAGTATGGCTATGGAGGCGGCGTCCGCAGGCAAGCCCTATTCGCTGGAGAAACCGGTTGGATTGAGCTCAGAGGAAGCCGACCGGCTGGCGGATCATACGGAAAAGATGGGCGTTAAAAATATGATCTGCTTTTCATACCGGTTTAAAGCGGCGGCCCGTTATGCGAAAAATATAATTGAGAGAGGCCTGCTGGGAGATTTATACCATGTGGATATTCAGTACTTTCAGGCATGGGGACTGCCTGACGCGGACACCCCTCTGGTGTGGAGGTATATCTCGGAACGTGCCGGTTCGGGAGCTTTGGGAGATCTCGGCTGCCACGGGTTGGATCTGGTGCGCTTTGTCACAGGACGGGAATACCTGAAAGTGGCAGGCCATGCGGATACATATGTGAAAAAGCGCAAACTGCCAGGCGGAGAAGGCTTCGGAAACTCGGATGTGGATGATTTCTGCAATTACCTGGCCCAGATGGAGGACAATATCTCCGCCAGCTTCCAGATAACCAGATTTGCTTTCGGCAGGGGAAATTACCAGCGGATGGAGATATACGGCAGCAAAGGAGCCCTGGTGTACAAGCTGGATGAAACCCCGGGTGAAGATGAACTGGAAATATGTATAGGACAGGCGGCGGGAGAGACCCACAGCTACACAAAAGTGGCGATCCCGCCAAAATTCAGATCGGAGCAGATGCAGTCCTTTGCCGACATTATTAAGGGCTGCGGCGACGGACTGGCGGCCGGAATCGGAGACGGCCAGCTGAACCAGTATGTTGTGGACTCCATAATCAGATCTTTCAGGGAAGAAAAGTGGATAAGGCTGTAGCAGAAACTTTACACAGGAGTATTGCAGAATAAATTCAATATATGTGAAATTTACAATTATACAGTTCCTTCCGCACTGATCTGCAGTCAATGTGCAGCACCAGGTACGCCATACCTTTGTCCGTGCTTCCCATTGATATGAGTTATTCCCGCGGATCGGTACAAAAAACATTTTTCATATATATTGAAATTACTTTATTCTGCAATACCCTTGTTCAGTATCTGCCGATTTGCGGGCAGGTCTGCTACCTGGGCAAAAGCCGTATTTCCATCCAGTCGAAGGCTATCCAATCGTTAGGCCCCACATTGGATGTGTTTACTATTGAGACCCGGTTGGATCTTCTCAGGCTGGGCATATTGAAGGTCAGGTCCCTCCAGTTTATAAACATACCTCCGGCAGGAGAGCCGTGCTGAAGGGCGAGCCTCCCGTTGTGTACTATGCTGCCGTTTATTGTAATCCTGGCGGAGTAACGGTTGACAGGCACATTGACATGGTCGTCCAGAACCGCCCGGATTACCAGCTGGGCCCGTTGATTTCCAGGAACCACTAAAAAAGCAGGTGAATCAAAGGTCCAGGTACCCTGGTTCCCGGTATATAAAATATCCGCATTCCGGCTGGGATTGCCATAGTTGGGGAAGCCTGTCAGTTCCTTGAAAAGGCTGATATTTGCCCGTACAGGGTTATTGCTCAAAACGGGGGGAGGATCTCCCGGCACTCTGGGAATGGGTTCAGTACCATAGTCACCGGCAGCTTCATAGGATTCATAGGAAGCCTGTGCAGGATAATAGGGAGAAGGCTGCGCGTACTGCTGGTAGTACTCTCCCTCGGGAAATATGTGGGAATGCGGTGTGGGCATTGTAGTCTGATATGGACTTACAAAAGGATATCTCTCATATGGCGGCATCATAAATTCATCTCCAAAATAATATTATACTATTATCATATTATTTAAAAATTTATTATGTTACCCTATGAAATGGAAGTATTATAGAAGCCTGTTTCAAGGCACAGAAAGTATCTGAAAATCATAGTCTGAAGTAAATATTGCTTATGGAGTAAAAGCACATGAAAGAAGACTATCCGGTATACCCCTTCATAGGAGCCGTAAAAAAAGAGGTGATACAGCCGGTGGCATTTCCGCCTCAACACCAGCAGCCTCCGGGTATGGAGTGGAAAATGGAGCCGCGGCCCATTTTTGATTATCCGGGATATATGGGAAGCGGAAAGCTCAAAGGAAAAGCGGCGCTTATCACCGGCGGAGACAGCGGCATAGGCAGAGCGGTGGCCGCCGCCTATGCAAAGGAGGGCGCAGACCTTGCAATAGCTTATCTGAACGAGCACAGAGACGCCAGAGAGACCATGGAATACGTGGAAGATTTAGGTGCCGCGTGTATTCTGCTGTCGGGTGACCTGAAGGAGCCGGAAACCTCGGCCATGGCGGTGGCCCGGACGGTTGAGGCATATGGCCGGCTGGATGTGGTTATCAACAACGCAGCCGTTCAGCCATACACCGAAAGCATATTGGACGTATCGGACCAACAGCTGGAAAATACCTTCCGCACCAATGTCTTTCCCCTGTTTTACATGACAAGGGCCGCACTGCCTTATTTGAAAAGAGGCGGCTGTATAATAAATACGGCCTCAAGAGTCGCATATGAAGGAGAACCCCATGTCATAGACTATTCCGCCAGCAAAGGGGCGGTGGTATCCTTTACGAGGACCATGGCGCTGTCGCTTGCCGGAGAAGGGATCCGAGTGAATGCGGTGGCTCCGGGGCCTTCCTGGACGCCTTTGAACGTCAGTACATATCCTGCGGGACAGGTGGCTTTCCTGGGAACCAACAATCCCATGGGAAGGGCGATACAGCCCTTTGAGGTGGCGCCTGCCTTTGTGTACCTGGCGTCGGATGATTCCGCATATGTCACGGGACAGGTACTGCACATAAACGGAGGGAAGATCAGATATACATGAAAATACGCCGTATTCATGCTTCCTCCTCATGCCTGTGCGCCGGGATCCGGATCTCGACAGTGGTTCCCCTGCCGTACTGGCTTTTATAGGTCAGACCGTATTTTTCTCCGTAAAACAGCTTCAGCCGTTCGTTGATATTTTTAATCCCGTAGCTGCTGCCCGAGGTGGTGCCTATTGAGCCCGAGCAGATCATGTCAAGCTTGTCCTGGGGTATGCCGATGCCGTCGTCATTGACAGACAGGATTATTTCATCGTTTTCCAGGGCCCCGCTTATGACAATAGTGCCTTCCTTGCTTTCCTTTCCCTGTATGCCATGGATGATCGCGTTTTCCACTATTGGCTGCAGCGTTATTTTGAGAATTTCAAAATCCTGTATATACTCATCCAGGTCAATAATAAAATTTATCCTGTTGTCGAAGCGTATGTTCTGTATATCCACAAAGAAGGACACATGGAACAGCTCATCCTGTATTTTCACCAGTTGTTTTCCCTTGCTGAGGCTCAGCTTGTAAAATCTCGCAAGGGCTTTCACCGAGGACTCGATTTCACTGTATTTGTTTTCCTGGGACAGGCATATGACCATATCCAGGGTGTTGTACAAAAAGTGCGGATTTATCTGCGCCTGCAAAGCCTTCAGCTCTGAATTCTTGACTTCCTGGCCCATTGTATACTGCTCCTCCAGGAGTATTTTTATCTGGGATATCATATAATTGTAGTTTTCGATCAATTCGCCTATTTCATCCTTGTCCACAGATTGGTCTATGATTGAAAGATTGCCGCTCTGAATATTTCTCATCTTGCTTATGAGGTGGGATATTCTGCCCGTAATGCTTGTGGAAACGAGAACTGCAAGCAGGTACGCTATGGAAGCTATGATAAATACCTGCAGGACCGCTTCATTTCTTATGGTGTTGCTCTCTGAAAAAATTTCCCTGTAGGGCAGTACGGTAACCATGTACCAGCTGGTGCCGGAGATCAGCTTGCTGTGATAAAAGACATTTTCATTATTCACCTTTGTTGTAGTCCAGCCGTTTTCGGCCGGTGCGTTTACAATCAGGGAATTGTCTATTTTAAGACTGCCGGCGGATTTGCCGTCGGAGGACAGGACAACCACGCCATCCGGGTTTTGAATATATGTTATGCTGTTTTCCACGGTGTTGGCATTTGAAATGATTTCTTCAAGGCTGCTCCTGGCAATGTCGATGCGCAGAAGCCCTATGATCTGGGAAAAATCACTGCTGCTTCTTAAAAAGGTAACCGCGGAGACCGTGTTGCCGATGCCGGTCCCGTCCCCTTCAAAATAGGCCGGAGGGCACCATAACACCCTGGTGCCGTTTTGCTGCAGCTTCCGGTACCACACGGTATTCCGGATATCCTTTATATTAAACAGAGAGGTGGTTGTGATATCGCTGTTATTGGCGTAGATCAACCCATCCTTTACATAAAGTCTGAGCTTGTCAACAACGGTCTTGTCCTCCAGATTGTGCAGAAAATTATTCATGTGGATCATATCGCTCATCTGCTGGAAAATGTCAGTATTGGCCGTGCTGACATTGGCTATTTCGTTGATGGTGTCGTCCTGTACTACCACATCCATGGTTTTCACAACCTTCAGCAGCTTGTCGGATATGAAGGAATAGGCCTGGCTGTAGCTTTTGTCCGCGGAGAAAAGCGCCTTGCTCTGAAGTATTCCGGAGAAGTTGCTGTAGGTCATAAAGGAATACAGGAACAGGGGTATGACAATTAAAACTATATAGGACAGCAGGAGTTTCTGCCTGAGCTTCAGGTTTATGAGCAACTGGAAAAAATTGTGTATTTTTTCTTTTTTCATATGGTGCGGCTCCTTTACTGATATGTTTCCTTATATTCAGAGGGAGTAAGATTTACCTTCTTTTTAAATATTTTGGCAAAATACTGGCTGTCGCTGAAGCCCACGCTTTCAGCCACATCCGATATATTGTAGCTCCTGTTTTTCAAAAGCTCCCGGGCCTTTTCAATGCGGTAGTCGGTTATATACTGGTTGATGGTCCGGCCTGTTTCCTGTTTAAATATGGAACACATGTATGCCAGGCTTAAAAAGGTGTGCTCGCTGATCATTTTAACCGACAGGTCGTTGTTCATATAGTTGCTTTCGATGAATCTCCTGATCTGCAATATTTTGCTTTTATTGTCGCGCTTTTCCCTCCGGCATTGAAAGAATAATCCGATTTTCCCCATGCAGAATTCTTCAACCTCCGAAAGGGTGTGAAAGCTGCTGATACTCTGCCATAACTGGCTTCTGTCATTGTTTTCGTAAAAGACCTCCAGCTCCAGTTCATCGGACAGATCATACAGCTGCAGGATAGTTCTGTTGAAAAATTCTTTGATATGGTTTACCAGGGTATTCCTGTGCAGGCCTATGTCCGAGGAAAGGTTCCTGATAAAGGAAACGGCCATGTCCTTATCCTCCATGGATACATACTGCCTGAATTCTTTTATTATGTCTTCGCCGAATACAAAGGTCTTTTCCTGGATATCGTCGTAAAAAAGCATGGTCCCATAACCTGCAAAAAAACCTTTCTGAAGGGTTATTACCGCGGTGCTGTAGGAATGGGGAATATTTCTGAGACCGCTTACCCTCTTGCCCACGGCTATGAAAAAATCGATATTCTCAAGGACGTAAGGGACATTTGAAAGGTATTTCTCCAGGCATGGCTTTTCCAGAAGCTGTTTTTTCCCGGAAGCACAGGCAATGTGAAAGAGAATGTACTCTTCATCCTTTATGGTGGCCAGTCCGGTCAGACCGTTTGCTTCCAGGGTCTGATTTATGCCGTTTATAGTGTTTTCAAGAGAGGAGTAAAAGCCAAAAGGGGTCACGCTTTCATTTCTGACTATCTGTATTAGAACAGTCACGAAGTCCGAATCGGGTTCAATGCCCACCAGCGTGTAGTCAAACTGTTCCTTTGATATCTTGAAGGGATTGATCAGTTTGATCGCCATCTCGTTTTTCAGATAGGGGAAGCTTTTGGCCAGCCTTTCATGGATATCGGCGTTTTCCCGGGTTTTTTGCTCCTGGACTATCTCGCTTATGGCCTCGCTCATGATCTGATTCAATTCCGCATAATCAATGGGTTTCTCAACATAACTCAACGCCCTCAGCTGGATTGCCGATTTCAGGTATTCCTTGTCGGAATAGCCGCT
>JAEWSZ010000048.1 GCA_023397905.1 Bacillota bacterium
CCCATGGCGAATCCAAACCCGAATATGGTGTCGCCCATGCAGCAGCAGAAACCAATGGCAAATCCCAATCCGAATATGGTATCGCCAATGACACAGCAGAAACCAATGGCGAATCCAGACCCGAATATGGTATCGCCCATGACGCAGCAGAAGCCTATGGCGAACCCAAATCCGAATATGGTGTCGCCAATGACGCAGCAGAAGCCCATGGCGAGCCCATATCCCAATATGGCAGCGCCAATCATGGAGCAGCCCAAAGCCATGCCGTATTCCAAGCATATGGAGCCTTCCATGTACGAGGACCCTTGCCAGTATCAAATGGATATGCCAAAGGGATATGATCCCATGAAGGGGCAGGAATACATGGCCGCCCAGCATAAACAGCACATGGACATGGAGCAGCACCACACCAGCATGCCGGAGGCTTTAGACCTGATAAGGCAGGCTGTTGAAGGTGAGGCTGAAGACAGGATGTTTTATGATTATCTGATAAATAATACTGCAAGTCAGAAGGACAGAGAGATTATCAGGGGAATCAGGGACGATGAAGTCAAACATGCAAGAATGTTCAGAAAGATATATTATGACCACACCGGAAGGACAATTCCCCAGAACAATTCCGCGAACTTTGAAGCTCCCAGAACGTACTGCGAAGGTCTTATAAGAGCATTAATGGGCGAACAGAGAGCGGTCGAGAAATATAGAAGAATCCTTTTTGCCATGAATAACAGGCGCCATATCAACATGCTCACCGAAATCATAACTGATGAGATGAGGCATGCAAATTTATACAATTTATTGATCCATAATAATGATTGTAAATATTAGACAAAGTGATTAAAAAAGGTCCGGCCGGCTCCAATGAAAGACGGCTGGGCCTTTTTTACGGAATGTTTATGTTACAAGTAGGGAATAAAATTTATTAACAATATTTTCCTTGAATTTTGAGAATATAATTTAAAATTAATTTACTTTACAATAAAATCTAATAATTGACATATTTATCCACAATATACTAAAATGTGAAGCTGGAAACGATAATAAGCAGTTTGTGTCAGTCTCTTTTTTATACTAAAATGTAAAATAATTTTATCGTATGACATATAAAATTTTTTGAGAAGAGTTACATGAAAAAAGTTCTAATTCTAATTTTAATGCTAAGTGTTACATTAACTATGGGATGTGCAGAAATAAATAAAAGTTCGGACGACACTCCGCAAGGTAATAATGGGAATACTGCAATTGGAACATTAAAAGTTGATTTAAGTTCCAATAATACCGGAATAGTATCAGAAAAAGTTACCGATGAAAAACAAGCATTGTCTTCAAGTGACGGTTTGCAAAATAGTAAAATGGATTCCGCTAATACAATAAATAATGACTTTTTCTTTAAAAGTGATATAACCCAGGTGAACTATAAATCAACTTATGCTTTTCGGGATAATTCGCCGGTTGACCAAGATATAAAATTACATATAGATGAAGTTGTTAATCTTAAACAAGGCAAATTGTATGAGTTAAAGCTTGATTCTCTTCAGGATGTTCCTGAAAAACGTTTAATTCTCGGTTATTTTTATGTTCAGCAAGGTAAGATATATAAAATGGAACTAACAGAAAAAAGCCTTAATGATCTAAAATCAAACAATGTTATTCCAAAAGAAAGTACTGTGGTTTGCCAGGAAAAAGCACTTAAGGATAATTTGGAGAAAGATAGGTCCGGATGGCATTACAATGTGGATGTAGATGGTGATAAACGAATATATCATGCGTATAATGACTTAACGGCTACAGGTTATTATGAATCATTTACATGGGAGAAAGGGAAAGGGTTAATAAATTATAACAGCGGTTTGGGTGCTGAAAGCGATTCAATTAAGCTGCAGCTAAAAATTGATTAACGGTGTTATAAAACATGAATAAATTTATAATAAAGACGGTTGTCCATACAATGACCGTCTTTATTTATGTTTAAATTCAGTAATAAATGTTGTTGGTGCCAGCCTTAAATCTGGTATAATAAATACTACTGGCATTGGGAAGGTGATAGATATGAGACAGGGAATGGATAGATATATGGGGTTTCTGGAAGCTGATAATAATGTTCAACTTTTGGAAGAATTGTTGAATGTCAGAAAAGACTATGATCAATTAAGTGATGATGATGGCCCATATCATAATGAAACTTTTCCGTATCATTTCTATAGCGTAGAAGAAATTTTGCTTTCTGAAGGGGAAAAAAGGAAATATCTGAATAATAAAACACTTAGTGAGGATATTGAGGACTTAATTATTGAACTAAACCTTTTGTATTAGTGATAAAAAAATATCATATTTTATTGAAATCATAAGTTAATGTATTAAAAGTAAAAACTGACGGTTCATCAAAGGAACCTGAAATTATATATTAAGCGAAGACAATACCGCGCATGCGCCGGAAGAGGTGATAAAGACAACATGATACTAGGCGAAACAAGTTCATAATAATAAGAGTTGAATTCTCCGGAAAAACCGGGTTTAAGATTGAAGTTGAGTAATATTTTAGTCAAAATAATTAATTTTGCCATATGTGAGCATGGAGGATAGTATGGAAAAAGAAGGATTTGTATCTCTTTGGCTTGGGAATGTGAAAACAGATGCTGAACTGGAAAGATTGTTAGCTATTACTTATTCGGATGATGGAGATTTTGTGCCGTCGGAATTTGCCAGGCATTTTGAAATTGTTAGATATGACGATGATGTCAGAGAAGCTGAATTTTATGAAGAATCGAGTAACGACCTGGGTTCATTGCTTGAAGGATTTTCATATGATGACAAAATAATTCCTGAATTTTTGTCACTGCTGCAAAATGAACCACTGGATGAATTTAATACGGTAATTTTACTCTATAATTTCAAGTATACCGGAAAAATCGATGAAGTTACAATTGAGTCCAATCATCTAAAGTTTATAGGTTCAGTTGAATATTAATAATTACACGGAGATACTAAGTGCCCGGTAAATCATCTGACTGCAATATATGTAAACAATTAATTAATTTATGGATAAAGGCTATACATGTGCAGACTTTTACGTTAAATTTGTAGTATATATGTTTGAACATGCATAGAATTGCATACTAAAGAACAGTGGAAGAGGTTTTAAGGATGAATATATTGATCCAGTTTTTTGATTTTGTGATGCATCTTGACAAGAATCTGACCCAGCTTGCCAACGACTTTGGCATATGGACATACCTGATTTTGTTTCTGGTAATATTTTGTGAAACGGGTCTGGTGGTTACGCCGTTTTTGCCGGGTGATTCCATGATATTTGTCATAGGCGCGCTGGCCGCCAGCGGGGAGCTGAATTTCCCGGTCATAATAGCTGTGCTCATGCTGGCCGCGGTGCTGGGAGACACCTGCAACTACCACCTTGGGAAATTTTTCGGACCGAAGGTTTTCAGTAAGGATAATGTGAAATTCCTGAAAAAGGAGTATCTCATACGGACCCATGAGTTCTATGAAAAGCATGGCGGGAAGACCATAATTTTTGCCAGGTTCATACCCATAATCAGGACCTTTGCTCCTTTCGTGGCAGGTATGGGCTCCATGAGCTACTCAAAATTCATAAGCTATAACGTCATAGGCGGGATATCCTGGGTTGCATTATTTGCGTTCGGGGGCTTCTTCTTCGGAAACATCCCTGTTGTTGAAAATAATTTTTCCCTGGTGATACTGGCCATAATCGCAATTTCTTTGCTGCCTGGCGTGATCACCTTCCTGAAAAACAGAAAGGCCGCTCCTTCGAAATGAGCTTTTACCATCTGAAATCGGGCTGGCAATAGAATAACATAACAGGACAAGTGCTGTAAAACCGGTCTCAAGGCGGAATTGATCTGCTTGGGGCCGGTTTTTTCGAAGTTTTTAAAGTTCACCCAATGTTCACAATTTTGGCTTATAATATTAATGATTAATACGGGTAATGACAAAATCTGAACATTTGACGCGGAGGAGAGAGCAGCCGTGATTAAAATACTTGTTGCCGACGACGAAGAAAGAATGAGAAGGCTTGTTTCGGACTTTTTAAAGAGACAGGGCTATATGGTGGTGGAGGCCGAAAACGGAAAGCAGGCCCTGGAAGGCTTCAATGCCCTGGGACCGTCCATATCACTTGTGATTCTGGATGTGATGATGCCTCTGATGGATGGTTGGGAGGTATTAAGGCATATAAGGGAGCATTCAAAGGTCCCGGTCATAATGCTTACGGCCAAAAGCACCGAAGCCGATGAACTCTTCGGCTTTGGACTCGGCGCCGACGAATACATAACCAAACCCTTCAGCCCCATGATTTTGATTGCCAGGGTGCAGGCCGTCCTGAAGCGGTACAATGTGACCGCAAACGAAAAAAAGACATATAACGGGCTGGAGATAGACCAGGCGGCCCATACAGTATTTCTGGACGGAGAGGAAATCGAGCTGACTCCAAAAGAATTCGAGCTTCTGCTTTATTTGTGCGACAATGTGGGCATTGCCCTGTCCAGGGACAAGATATTGAATTCCGTCTGGGATTATGAATATTTCGGAGATGCCAGAACTGTGGACACCCACATAAAGAAACTGCGGCTGAAGCTGGGAGGCAAAGGGGATTATATACAGACCATCAGAGGCCTGGGCTATAAATTTGAGGTAGCAAAATGAAAATTTCTTTAAAAACAAAACTCTTCGTGACTTTTTTCGGGTTAATAGTATTGTTTGTGACCCTGTCACTGGTTCTGAGCAGCACACTGCTTGAAAAATATTATTACAGCAAAAAAGAAGACGTTATGCTTCAAAGCTTCCATACCATTCAGGAGGCCTACCGGGACGATGCCCAGAATATTTCGCTGGACATTGAAAAGATAGAAAGCCTTAAAGGGATAATGATTTTGTTTTTTGATAAGGATTTCAATGTGCTTTACCAGTCGGCAAGACAGCGAGTCCTGGCCGGCAGGGATATCCGCGCGGAAGCCAGGGAACCGGTGTTTGAGTGGAAAAACATAGAGGAAAGGCTCAGGCAGGTGGACAAAAACGATCCGGTTATTATAAAAAGATACGATAAAAGGATGGATTCAAATTTCGTCTCCCTATACGGCAAGGTGGATGACAATGTGTATGTATATCTGGGAGCGCCTGTTGCGGCCATCCAGGAAAGTGCAAAAATTGCCATAAGGTTTTCCATAATCACAGGCGTATTTACCGTCATACTGGGCGGAATACTGATCTTCATACTGTCTTCAAGGTGGACAAAGCCAATTATAAAATTGAACGGAATTGCCGAGAATATGGCATTGCTGGATTTCAGCAAGAAATATGACGAGAAGAGAAACGATGAAATAGGGGAGCTGGGCAGCAGCATCAACTCCCTTTCGGATCAGCTGGAAAAATCCATAGGAGATCTGAGACAGGCAAATTGCAAGCTGATGGAGGACATTGAGAAAGAGAGAAAGATAGATGAAATGAGAAAGGGCTTTATAAGCAATGTCTCCCATGAATTGAAAACGCCCATAGCGCTGGTCCAGGGATATGCCGAAGGATTGAAGCTGAATGTGAACGACGATGAGGAAAATAAAAACTATTACTGCGAGGTTATCATAGATGAAGCCAAAAAGATGAATAATATGGTGAGAAAGCTGCTGGAACTGTCCGAACTGGAGTTTAACCACATAGCTCTGGAACGGGAGGAATTCTGCATATGCGAGCTAATAAGGGACGTGCTTAAAAAGAATTCGCCGTTGTTTTCCGAAAAAGGGGCAAGAGTTGATTTTGACAATAACGGGAGGGAATGCATCAGGATTGACGCGGACTACTATTTCACAGAGCAGGTGCTGATGAATTATCTGAGCAATGCCTTAAATCATCTGGATGATAAAAAGCTTATCCATATAAGCCTTAAATTGTCTGAGGATAAAGTCCGGGTGCAGGTATTCAATTCAGGCAGGAATATACCGGAGGAAGCTCTTGAAAACATATGGATGAGCTTTTACAAGGTGGATAAGGCCAGAACCAGAGCCTATGGCGGAACCGGCCTCGGCCTGTCAATTGTAAAGGCCATACAGAAATCTCACAAAAATGGTTATGGAGTTGAAAATAAGCCGGACGGAGTGCTTTTCTGGTTTGAATGCGACCGCTGTCCAGTGGAGGAATAGGGTTTTTTATGGGCTTTTGGGACGGTTGGATATAATTGGATTTGGAAATTTATAAATTTTACACAATATTTAGACAATATATGAGAAAGATATTGTTGAAAGGAGGTGATAGTATTGAAAAAACTTCAAATCCTTACTACTATCGCTTTTATATTTTCAATATTATCTTTTAGTGTGTTTGCATCGGCACCTGAGACTGAGCAAAAGCAGTACCAACAGCCATGGCAATATAATCAGCCCGGCCAGCAGGCACAGCCGGAGCAATACGGTCAGCCTGCACAACCCGGAAAGTCGGTACAGCCAAGCCAGCAGCCCGAGCAGTATGGCCAGCCCGGTAAATCGGTACAGCCCGGCCAACAGCCCGGTCAGTACACACAGCCCGGAAAGTCGGCGCAGCCAAGCCAGCAGCCTGAGCAGTATACACAGCCCGGAAAGTCGGCGCAGCCAAGCCAGCAGCCCGAGCAGTATACAC
>JAEWSZ010000063.1 GCA_023397905.1 Bacillota bacterium
GTTTCGGATGAAGCTGTCCTGGGCGACATTTTTGTCAACGATGAGACTCAAAATCCTGCCGTTGCCATAAGCTTTCCTGTCCATGACCAAAATGGACATATTGCAGGGGCTGTATCCGAGGAACTGGATTTGTCATATATACAGACAATGGTATCTGAAACTAAAATAGGCAAGACGGGGCTTGCGGCCGTTGTGGATGTGAATGGAAAGCTGATTGCCCACAGAGATACTATTTATGTCAAGCAGGGTCAATCGGTTCCGGAGGCTCTGATCCAGCTTGTAAAGTCTGATTCAGACAAGGTCATCACCTTTAAGGCACTTACAGGATACATAAGCTATGGGGCTGTCAGTCCCATCGGAACTACCGGCTGGTATGCACAGACAGCTGTGCCCGTTGAAGAATTGGGGACGGTCTTTTACAACAGCCTATTCTTTGGCATACTGGCTCTGGCTGTTTCCCTGCTGATTGGCGGAGGGGCCGCGGTGTATTTATTCTCACGCCAGTTCAGATCGCTGCCCCTATTAAAGGATGGGGCTGAAAAGATCGCCGGCAAGGATCTTAATGTGGAATTGATAAGGGTCAAAAACCGGGATGAAATAGGGGCGCTTGCAAATTCCTTTAATAATATGGCACAGAATTTGAGGGGTATTATTTTAAATCTGCGTTCAAATTCAAGCGAACTGACGGCCTATTCCCAGCAATTGTCCGGTATAGCGGAAACAACGGCGGCTTCATCTGAGGAAGCGGTTGCCATCATAGAGGGCATAGCTTCCAATGCCGGACGGCAGAGGATCATGGTTCAAGACAGCATGAATGCTATTGATGAAGTAAATTCGGCGATCAGGCAAATATCGTCAACAGTGGATTATTCCAGCCAGGCCTCGGAAAAAGCCACCAATGCAGCTGATATAGGGTTTAATGCCATGCAAAGGATTGTAGGCCAAATGAATACTCTGCAGACTCAGATCAACGGTCTGGCAGATGTGATCGGAAGACTTGAACAGCGTTCCGGCGAAATAGGCCAGGTAAGTGATTATATGACTTCGATCTCTTCACAGATCCGGATATTGGCACTTAACGCAACAATTGAATCGGCCAGAGCCGGTGAATTTGGACGGGGGTTCGCCGTTGTGGCGTCGGAAGTACAGGAACTGGCGAATAATTCCTATAAGGCCGCAGCACAGATCACGGATCTAATCGGGAGTGTGCAGGCCGAGACAAAACATGTATCCGATGTCATGAAACTGACGAATATTGGCGTGAATGACAGTATCGAGGTCGTATCCCATGCCGACAGTTCTTTTCAGCAGTTATTCACTCTTGTGGGCCGGGTAAATGAAAAAGTGCTGGAAATGTCGGCCGCCGCCAGGAAAATCGCCGACTCCTACAGTTCTGTCGTACAATCCGTAGGCTTTATTTCCAATAATACGGAAGAGACCGTAACCAGCGTCAACCAGATTGCCATAACCGCCAACCAGCATTCACAGGCATCAAACAAGGTTATGGCTGCCTCAAAATATCTGGCCGATACAAGTGCGGATTTATTTGCTTTGCTTGATGAGTTCAGAGGATAAAACAGTCTGTATGACCGGATAAGGGAGGAGGACGTCCATTGGCGAAAAACGATAATATGCTTGCAATTTTATGGATGCTTAGTGCAGGCGTAAAAATAACTGCTAAGCAAATAGCGGAAAAATTGGAGATAAACATACGGACCGTTTACCGCTATATTGATTCGCTCTGCGCAAGCGGAGTGCCGATCGTATCAGAGGCAGGGCAGAACGGTGGATATAGCTTGCCGGGCAATTTTATCCAGGCACCTTTGTTTTTCCATATTGAAGAACAAAAAGCACTGCTTCATGCCGCCGTATTTGCAAACGAAGCTGGATACCCTTTCAGTGAGTCGTTAAACAATGCTACGCAAAAATTAAAAATGTATTCAAACCGGGAACAGGAAAGTATTCTCAACCGCCACTTAGCCGGTTTTGAAGTGATAAACCGCGACATTGCCCCAGCGGTTAAGCTGACGCTGGAAGAACTGGAGAGGGCGGTGGCAAACGAATATTCCGTGGAAATTGAATACCGCACAAGCCGTGAAGAACAACCGCAGACTAGGGTGATCGACCCTTATGGAATGCTGTATTGGAACAATAAATGGTATACGGTGGGATTCTGCCATCTTCGAAACGGGATCAGAAGCTTCCGGGCTGAACGCATCGTCCGGATACAGCGGACGCAAATGAGCTTTAAAAGGCCGGAAGACTTTTCTGCAAGAAAATATTTTTTGCAGAATCTTTTACCGGATTCTGAAAGTGAGAATGGTGTGGTTTCGCTGATTATCGGCGGACGGTCGGAAGCTTTGGACGATTTGTGCATTCATTGGTTTTTGGGCCATTACCTGAAAGAGCGTACGTCAAATCAAGCAGTTTTTTTGCTTGACGAAAGAGCTCTTCATGCATATGTACCCTATTTCCTTTTATCATACGGAAGGGCTGTCCGGGTGATTGAACCGCAGAGTTTAAAGGAAAAGCTTGTTTCTGTTGCAACGGAATTAATGGAATATTATAAATTATAATATGGCTTCACTGACAGCAGTTGTCAGTGAAGTTGTTTTATTATGGAGATAAACATTGCATTATATTATGGATGTTGGGTTAAAGACCTGAAAAATTAAAAAATGGAGGACATGCATATGAATAATAATGCCGTATATCTTTATGTGTTCGATACAATGGCTGACTGGGAAATAGGTTATATAACCGCTGAACTGAACTCCGGAAGATACTACAGGAAAGGCCTGGCACCGTCAAAGATTGTTACGGTAGGAGTTGAAAAGGCTACTGTTATTACAATGGGGGGCCTGAAAATATTACCGGATGTGGAGCTTGACCAGTGCAGCAGCGAAAACGCGCACGCCCTGATTTTACCCGGCGGAGATACATGGATGGAAGCGGTTCATGAGCCTGTTTTGTCAAAGGCAGAGCAATTTTTAAAGGAAGGCGTTATTGTAGCTGCTATTTGCGGCGCTACAGCAGGTCTGGCCCGGAAAGGACTGCTGGATTCCAGCGGGCATACAAGCAATGACCTGGAATATCTTAAGATGATTTGCCCAAACTATAAGGGAGAACACCACTATAAGCAGGAGACTGCCGTAACTGACGGAAAACTGATAACTGCTTCCGGAATAGCTCCGCTGGAATTTGCCGTACATGTTTTGAAAGCTTTGGAGGTGTTTTCCGCAAAGACATTAGAGGCCTGGTACAATCTTTATAGGACTCATGAAACCGAATATTTTTATGAGTTGATGAATTCAGTCCAATAGAGGATAGAAGCGCGGACCTGGTATGTACGATTAAGGAGGAATAAAAATGGCTGACAGTAAGAAATATACGGGGGTATCGGGTAAATACACTAAGAATGGAACACCTGACGGTTTTACATCTATTACTCCGTTTATAGTAATAAAGAATCCTTCAGAAGCAATAGAGTTCTATAAAACTGTTTTTAATGCAAGGATTAAGGATATCACTGAATTTTCCGATGAAAATGGTAATAAAACAGTTGTTCATGCGGAACTGGATTTAGGGAATGGCTTTTTGCAGCTGGGAGCGGCAAATCCGGCATATAAATTAGTCTTGCCGCCGGATGGGGACAATGCGTGCTATTCTTTAGCGATTTATGTTGATGATGTGGACAGGGTATCTGGTGAGGCCGTAGCAAGAGGGGCAAAGAGAGCCCATTGCCAATTTTGTTTCAGGTGACCGGTTCGGAAGCATCTTAGACCCTTTTGGCGTAAGGTGGACCATTATGACCAGAATTGAGGACTTATCGGAAGAAGAGAGCGTCCGAAGAGTAAAGGAATGGGCAGAGAGCCTTAAAAGTACGGAAAAATAAAAAGAGTAGGTTTGATTGAAAGGAGCAGAGATTATGGGCGGATTTAAAATGGAGCATAAAAACCCCGAGGGCTTATTCGTATCAAAAGCGTTCAGCCAGGCTATTACCGTAAGCGGGAAGGCAAAGACAATTTATATAGGCGGGCAAAATGCCACAAATTCAAAAGGCGAGCTGATCGGGGCCGGTGATCTGGAGTTGCAGACAAAGCAGGCGCTCAGCAATATCTCAATTATTTTAGCTACTGAGAATGCAAGCTTTGCCGATCTGGTAAAACTCAATATTTATTTACTTAGCGGATGTGATCCCCGGACAGGTTTCAAGGCATTCCAGGAAGTCGTGGGCTTATTGGAGAAGCCGCCTTTGGTCACAGTCCTGTTTGTCGCGGAATTTGCGCGCCCGGGCTGCCTTCTTGAAATAGACGGAATTGCAGTCATTGAGGACAGGGACTAAATTTGTATATTAATATTCTGCGGCACCAAACGAGCAAGGAGCTTTACGTCCGAAATTCCGTAAAGCTCCTTGCTCGTTTTATGCAGATACAAGCGTTGCATAATGAGACATATGTATGTTATACTCATCTCAAATATAAGGAGGCGGTGTAATGGAACACAAAGACCCCAGAACCGTATTTACGGAGACTATGATTAAGAATGCCTGTATAGAGCTGCTTAAAAAGAAGCCGGCTACAAAAATTACAATTAATGAATTATGCAAAGAAGCCGGTGTCAATCGTTCCACCTTCTACAGGTACTATTTGGATATATATGATCTTTGCAATAAAATCGAAGACGACTGTTATCAGGCCCTGACGACTAAGGTGGGCACATTTGAGGTCAGCCAGACGAATGTCTTTCTATGCAATATCCTCTCTACAATTAAGGAAAACACTATTTTTAATACAGCCATGCAAAACATCAATTCATCAAATCTGGTGGCCAGAATTATCGATTATTACAAACCGGTGTTTATAGAATTCTGGAAGAAGGAACATCCGGAAATCCCGGAGATCCAATTGGACTATATATTTTTCGCTCTGATAGGAAGCGTCTCACGTATTATCAACACATGGATTCAAAGCGGTATGAAAGAATCCTATCAGGAAATTTGCACAGTCATGAACCGGTTGGGCTTTTTAGGCTTGTTCAAATGATGTGTGTGTCAGGTTCGGATGTATTTTAATATAATCTTTGCCCGCGGATCGTTCTGTTCATAAGACAATTATTTGATTAATGTCTCACAATAATACAAATCCTGAGGATTTATCCCGGAATAAAACAATACTGTAAACATCGATGATTGAAGTTCTTTTCCATGCGTAATATTATGATTTTAGTAAATGAAGCTTTACCAAAGTCAATTATTATCAGCTTTCAGTCGATAGTAACTGACTTTAAACTAAAATCTAAAGGAGAATTATTTATGGAAATCAGAAAATACGACGTCGATCATCTCAGCTCCTTTACAGATGAATGGAATCTGCACAACGGATGCTCAGAGTGGTGGTATTGCACAGGTTTTCTCGAAACGGAAGATAAAAAGAAGTTTTCTTATCAATTCACGCTGATAAATACGTTTATAGCTGAAGGAATGACAGTGAAAGTTCTCATGCTTGCGCTCACAGATCTGCAGACAGGAGAGCATCATTATTCGCAGACCCCGGCAATGTCGGGTGAAGGCATTATTTTGGAGCAGAATAAGCTCTCGTTCCATAATAAGGCGCTGGTTGATGTGGTGCAAAACGGGATGCACATCAAATTGAACCATAAGGCATTCAGCCTTGACCTGGAGCTGGAAAACGGTAAGGGCGCTTTCTGGCACTGTGACAATGGAAAGCTGTATATGGGCACAGTAGACGAAAAAGAAACAACTTATTACTACTCATATACCAATATGCCCACAAAAGGAACTCTGAGTCTCATACAGGAAGACGGAGCAGTCAAGACCTGCAAGGTAACGGGAAAAACCTGGTTTGACAAACAGGGAGGAACTTATGAGACCAAAAGGGAATCACACTGGGAATGGTTTTCACTCAGATTCTTTGATAACGAAGAGGTCATGCTGTTTACATTCCCTGTTACGGATTACATTGACGGCACCTATATAACCTCGGGCCGCAAGAGTTCCAGATTAAACAATTATACCGTTACACGCCGGAAAATAATTGAAGTAGACGGAATGAAATGGTCTTCAAGCTGGGATGTTTATCTGCCGGGAATTAAGGAAGAACATTATACAATCACACCTTACTTTGAAGGCAATATTAATTTTACCTATTTTGAAGAGCTTTGCTCCATTAAAAATAAAGCCGGTGAAGAAGTGGGCATGTGCTTCGTTGAACTTTTGCCATTGGTGTTGAATGAAACTGGTGTTAAAAACGACAATCTAACGCAGGTTGTGGAATATTAGCAGCGGAGTGGAAAGTTCCGCCTCTCAACTTCTCCCGTATGAAAGGTGAATAATTATGTCTAATAATAAAAACAAATCAAGTGCGGTAATGCTGCTTGCTATTTTTTTTGCAGTTTTTTTGGCAACACTGGGTATGAGTACGGTTAATATCGCTCTTGCCGTATTCATAAAACATTTTAATACGGATTTAAACACGGCGAATTGGACTGTAACCGGATTCTTGCTGGCAGCGGGAGTAATTGCGCCTCTATCGGGCTTTTTAGGGCAAAAATTCGGGAATAAGGCAGTTTGCTTCTATTCTATTTTAGGACTTGTGCTGTCATCGTTGCTTTGTGCGGTATCCTGGAACATTTCTTCACTTATTGCTTTTCGTGTGCTGCAAGGCATATTTAGCGGTATAATTGCACCGGTTACAATGACCATAATTTATCAGAGCATCGAAAAGGAAAAACAGGCGTTTGCCATAAGCCTTTGGGGGCTTGCAGCCACGCTTGTTCCGGCTTTCGGACCTACGTTGAGCGGTTGGTTGATTGATAAATTTAACTGGCAGGCCATTTTTTTGATAAACATACCTCTTGGAATATTGACGGCTATTATTGTTAAATTTTTTATTCCGGATTATAAAATGGAAGGGTCTTCGCGCTTTGATTTGATTGGAACCATAACAAGTATTACGGCAAGTATATTGCTTTTGATCACTTTTAGCGAAAGCTCGCGGTGGGGATGGGCGTCGTTTAGGACAATAGGCTTGATTGTGGTTGGCCTGGCGGTTTTGGCCATATTTATTCTATGGGAGCGGCATTTTGATTTTCCGCTGCTCAATCTATCCGTTTTTAAATATAGAAGATATACCGTGAGCATCATCATCGGCAGTATTATTACGGTAGCCCTTTACTCAGGCGCATTGCTTACGCCCTTATTTCTGCAGAATGTTCAACAGGTGACGGCATTAAAGGCTGGACTTATTTTATTGCCGGCTTCTCTGATTATGGCATTAATCATGCCTTTGATCGGAAAGCTGTATAACTATGCAGGGCCTCGCGTACTGATTCTCACAGGTATTTTGTTAATCGCATTGGGCTCATGGAAAATAGCTCATCTGACAATAAACACTTCCGCTTCTTATATAGTCTTCTGGATGCTTGTGAGGGGCATAGGTACATCATTATCTATGGTTCCGGCAACGAACGCAGGTATGGAGGTAATACCTGCAGAACTGAGCGGAAGTGCCTCTTCTGTGAGCAACTGGGTAAGGCAGGGCTTGGCATGCCTTTCCATCGGGGTATTTACAGCGATGCTTACTGCCAGAACAGCTTTTCATGCACAAAATCTGGCTGTGGAAAATCCGAACGACAGGTTCATAGCGCCTGAGTCTTTTACACAGGCTGTGAATGACGTCTTCTTAATGTCCACTATCATTATTATAATTGCCATTCCGCTGAGCTTGTATTTAAAGAAAATGAGCAGGGATACCAAAACAGAAGGCTGATTAAATATAGCCTTGAAAATCCGCAAGATGGCGGGTCCGTGAAAGTGCAGCCTCAAAATGCATTTTTGGACCCGTTTTTGCGTTTTTTACGAGACCTGAGACGCGATAGCTGCATAATGGTTTTTTCCCTTTTGGTATTGACATGAATCCGGCGCCTTGGTACCATAAAAACTATAACAGTACCAAAATGAGAGGCGGAGTGATCTATAATGAATGATATAATAATTACCAAAGGCAATTTATTTTCTGACAGAGGGGCAAAATTGAACAGGATGGCACTGGAGGACATGACCAGAACTCTGATGGGAACAACGGATGAAAATATCGTGGAAGCGACGCTCACACAGCTGTGGCAGCAAAAAGAAAACCGATTCAGCCACGAATACACATATGAAGCAAAACAGGAAGGCAATACGCTGGGTTTGGTAACCTGTTACCCCGTCAAGCTTTTAAACCGGCTGGCATGGCCGACAGTAAAACAACTTCTGCAAATCCGGAAATGGCCGCTCGTTTTATACGCGGCATCACATTTGCAGGAGATATGGAATCTTCTGAATCTGCGGGAAGGGCGTGAAGATGAATTTCATATCGGGACAATTGCCACTGCGCCGGAGAGCCGTGGAATGGGTGTGGGAACCAAATTACTGCTGCACGCGGAGGATGTGGCCAGGCAAGACGGTTTTTCCAAAATGTCACTGACTGTGAAGCAAAAGAATGTCTTAGCGCACAAGCTATATCAGCGAATGGGCTATGAGACTGTGGGAAAGATAGACAAAAATCCGTTTTTCCTGTACCGTATGGTAAAGCATTTATCTTGAAAAAATAACCGGGCAAAAAACAAAGGGATGATCTCAATGAAACAGGATATTGATAAAAACACTTATTTAAAAATTCTTAAACTGCTCAGCATAAAAGGCACTCGCTTTACCACGGAGGATCTTGCCAGAACACTGGGTACAAGTAAGCGCACTATTTACGAAAGTTTTGAAAATAAATACGATATAATCGACAAGACCATTGAGTTTGTTTTCAAAGATATCAATTACTCGGATCAAATGATCCTGGAAGCTTCGGATACTACTTTGCGTGAGAATATCATAAAGTATTTTCAGAATGTCCCCGACACGTATCACATTGGCGTTCTGATCCGGTATTCGGATGATCTGCAGCGATTCTACCCTCAGTTGTGGAACAAGGTGAATAACTATATTAATTCCATATGGGACGGATTGATTCAATTAGTTGAGGGCGGCATTCAAAGCGGCTCAATATATCCTGTGGATACCACTGTTTTACGGTTAATGCTGGATCAAACGCTGGCAAAACTGCTGGATTATGAATTCACCCTCAGAAATCAAATCAGCTTTGAATCCGGTATGCGTGCCATGTGTGATATCGTTTTGTTCGGTATGATGGACAGGGCGGATACACAGGAAGCGTAAGTTTATGCATTTTGGACATTTCTCTTAAATAAATACCAAATTCAACAAAAAGTCTGATAAATTATATGCGGCGCACAAAAAAGCCGGATTTTATTATGTACCGTATACATTGCTAATTATTGCCATAATAGATATCCTATAACTATTATGGAATCATTATAAAAATATACATATTATAATCAAAATCGACATATAAATCTGTAAATTATCAAAGTCAATTGCGATTGAAAGCATTTGTCTCCCCAGGTAAATATGCTTTTAAGCTGCTTTCAACGCAGTTTGGCTTTGAATGATTTTTTATACTTCAGGAGGCTTTTAGCCTCAAACCCAAACTGCCGGCTTCCGGCCGGCAGTAATTGACTACGATAAAAGCATTTTTAAGGAGGGTACAATGGGCACTCAGGATACGGTGATTAGTGAGAGAAAGTATAATGAAAAATCTGCCAGAAACAAAGTAATCAATTGGTTTATGGCATTGGGAACAACAATACTTTACATATTGTATATCGGCGTTGTTGTTTTTGATCTGACAGCAGACAATATAAATTTTGTTGTGGGAATTACCGTAATAGTTACAAGCTGCTTGGCGGTTATTATAAACTGGTCCGTATTTATCAAAAAACCGACAAGCGATAAACTTGGCTGGGGAGGCATTACAAGCTATATGGTAGTATATGGCATATTCCTGCTGTTTTACGGAACAACTTTCGTAAAGATAAGTGCGATACCTGTTCTGTGTGCCGCCATACTGTTCTTTGACAACCGGCTTTCCAGGATATTTTGTATAGTGTGCGGACTGATAAATATTGTGTATGTGGCCGAATTAGCCGTTATATATAAAAATTACTCGTTCCAGAATTATATTGAGTTAGTCATTATACTGTTAACTTTACATACCATATATAAATGCTCCGACATCGGAGGGAGATTTTCCCACGATTCCATACATGCCATTAAAGACCAGCAGGCTTTGCAGGAAGAAATGCTGACGGATATCCTTGAAATTGCAAAAATCGTTCAAAATAAGACATCCGAAAGCAACGAACTAGTACATGAACTGGGCAGATCCGCGGAAACTATTAACACGGCCATTAATGAAATCTCATCTACAGCACAGGATAACGCATATAATATTCAGGAACAAAATGTAATGACACAGTCCATCCAACAGTCGATCAATATGACGGTGGAACGTTCCGAGCAGGTGGTGGATGTCGCCAGAAGCTCGTCTGACTCCGTAAAAAACGGACTGGATATTATGAATCAACTGGAACAGCAATCCGCCGCAATCATAAATGCAAATTCTTCAGTTGCAGACTCCATGGAACGGCTGCAGGAAAAAACAAATGAAGTCCGCGATATTGCGGATATAATCTTTAATATTTCCAGCCAGACGAATTTATTGGCGCTGAACGCTTCCATAGAAAGTGCGCGGGCAGGGGAAGCGGGCAAGGGTTTTGCGGTAGTAGCGGATGAAATAAGAAAACTGTCGGAGCAGACAAGGCAGTCTACGGAAAACATAGCGAAGATAATCGGTGAATTGAGTCAAAATGCGAAAACAGTTTCGGATAATGTCAAAGAATCCATCCAATCAACAGGGGTGCAGGAGGACTTAATCACAAATGTTTCAGCCAATTTTGAGCAAATCAACAAAAATGTTGGTATCCTGACAGAGCATATTTCAGAAATCGATCATATGCTAACGGATCTGGCTGGGTCAAATAATCGTATAGTAGACAATATAGGCCATTTATCCGCTTCTACCCAGGAGATAATGGCCAGCTCGGAAGAAACGGCGGCAATGAGCGAGAAAAATTATGAAAACGCACAGACAACAAAAGACTTTCTTAATGAGGTAATTAATACGGCAAAACGGTTTGATAAATATTTGAGCAACAGCAATTAATGGAAATAACCGCAATGAGTTATTTCCATTCCGTAAAAGAATTTAACCCGTTATAACGGTCAATGAGAAAAGACAGTCTCAGCAGGAAAAGCGTATTTGTGTCGGTAAAATCGAGATGGCACAATTCGACGATCCTGTTTAAGCGGTATGCCAGAGAATTGCGGTGTATAAAAAGCGCCTCTGCAGTTAGTTTGATACTGCAGGAATTTTCAATAAAAATGCAGAGGGTCTTATACAATTCGGAGTTGTTTTCCTGGTCACTTTGCCTGAGGACAGCAAGGGCAGGATGGCAAAACCGGCCTAGATTTTCCGGCTGCTTTGTTTCGGAAAACAGGTCAAAAATCTGATAATTGCAATAATGGCAGACCAAATGCTCGGGTCTCAACTTCTGTCCCAATTCCAGCGCGGAATGTGCCTGTATATAGTAGTTTGAAAAATATTCGATATTTTTAAACGGATTGCTGATCCCAATCCGGAGATGCTGGGATTTGCTCAAGTCCAGGACAGCATGATTTAAGCCGGCAACCTCCTGGGGATCGCAGTTGTAGGGAATCAGCGCCGCGATTCCTTTATCAACAAATGTCATGTGAGTTCCGGGTATCCGTTCTGTCAGGAGTTTGCTTATGGTATCCTTCAGATAAGAGGAGCCTAGGTATCTTGTTGAACGGATGAATAATACAAGCATTTCGGGCGGAAAAGACAGTTCTTTCAGCCGGGGGGACATTTCCTTTGAGGGAGCTCCGATCAGCATATCAAATAATACCTCATGATAAGGACTTTTTTCCTCAAATAAGTCCGGCAGATAAAATGTGATGGCATAGCTGATAACATGGCTTATAACGCTCAGCATATCAAAATGCAAATGCGAAATCTGTTTTTCACCTTCCAGCATTAGTATGAAACCAACCTGAGTTTGATTATGGAATACTTTACTGCTGAGTTTCCTGTATGGAGAAAGTGAACATGTAACGTCGATACTTGCGGTAGTCTGGGTTGCGTTTTTTACCGGTTTGAGTTCCCTGACTCCATTGATGAATTCATAGGAACAATATCCGTGTTTAGTATTATCCAGCCATATGGAATCAGTAACCGGATAGGTTGTGGAACTTGCAATGATTTTAAAATTGCGGTCGCAAAAAATCAGAGCGTTTTCCAGACGGATTGAAGCAGCGTCAATAACCGCTTCAATACTACGGGTCCGCTCAGCGATAGCGGTGAGTTCTTCGAAAATTCCTCTTTCAGAATTTGCTTCTATAAGTATTTTTGCATCGTTGAACACATTGATGAGAGCTTCCTGCGGAACTAATGCCATATTTTTACCTTTTTCTGCCGGAAGTTCATCCGTTTTTGCAAGAATACAGTTAGGGGGAAGGGAGTATAGATTTTCCGACTGTTTATCATAACCAAAATACAGAGTCGAAATTTGTGCGGACGGATGCCTGTAATCTATAAAGGACACATCCTGCAGTTCGGTTGTATCCGTGCAGGATAAAAGTTCAATGTCGTGATCCAAGGAAAGTTTCTCAATCAGTGTATGAAATGTCATTTTGTCCCCCTGTGATATGCAAAGTAATGTTAAATAAATAACATATATATTTAATATAGTGCATCCTAAACAAAAAGTCAAAAATTTATCATTTATGGTAGACATTGAAAAAACAGTGACAATTCTGTATTTTTAAAGTGTAATAGTGTCTAAATTTAATATTGTGTCAGGAGGTATGAAATGTATAGCCAGATATTTAAACCGGGGAAAATTGGGAAACTGGGAATTAAAAATCGTTTGATTATGTCACCAATGGGTTGCGGTCTTGCCAATCTGGATGGAACTCCGTCAGAAGATATGATCGCATATTATGAAGCCAGGGCTATTGGCGGAGCGGGACTTATTATTCCGGAAATCACCCGCATCAATGATGTAAACGGCGCCGGGCTTTTAAGGCAGTTATCTGTGACGAAGGATAAGCATATAAAACCGTTATCTGAGCTTGCGGCAGCAATTCATAAGCATGGAACCGGAATTTTTATTCAGCTGCACCATCCTGGCCGGGAGACAGTTTCGGCATTATTGGGAGGACAGCCGGTAGTCGGACCGTCGGCGATTCCCTGTAAATTGCTGAAACAGGAAACCAGAGAATTACAAACAGAGGAAGTAAAACAGTTAATAGAACAATTTGTCGCAGGAGCGGTCAGGGTTCAGAAAGCAGGCTGTGACGGAGTGGAATTGCATGCCGCCCATGGATACCTCCTGCAGGAATTTTTATCTCCCTATACCAACAAGCGGAATGATGAATATGGCGGAAGTTTTCAAAACCGGCTCAGAATGCTCACGGAAATTATTGATGGCATAAAAAAGGCATGCGGACCGGATTTTCCCGTCGGCGTTCGGTTAAGCGTCGAAGAATTCCTGGATAAAACAGGTGTTACGGAAGACTACATACATATTTCCGACGGTATTTTAATAGCAAAGGCTCTGGAGGAAAAGGGCATTGACTTTATTGATGTAAGCTGCGGTTTATACGAAACGGGCATGACCTGCGTTGAACCGATATCCTTCCCCCAGGGCTGGAGAAAAGATTTGATACGGGCAATTAAAAGTAATGTCAATATCCCGGTAATAGGCGTATCTGTGATCAGGGATCCGAAAATTGCGGATGATATGATAAATGACGGTATTTTGGATTTCGTATCCATGGGAAGAAGCTTTATAGCAGATCCGGAATGGGCAAACAAAGCCAGAGACGGGCGCGAAAAAGAAATCCGGAAATGTATTTCCTGCCTGCGCTGCTTTGAAAGCTTAAATGCAAACAGCGCTGCCGGGGTCCCGCCAATCTGTTCCTTAAATCCGGCTTTTGCCAGGGAGAAGCAATACGGAAATCCGGCTTATGATACAAAATCCCATAACGCAGTTGTAATCGGCGGCGGACCGGCAGGGCTGAGCGCTGCGTTGACCCTTGCAAACCGCGGTATAAAGGTGACCTTGCTGGACCGCCAAAAAGAGCTCGGAGGGACCCTGAATCTTGCAAAAAGGCCTCCGCTGAAGGAGCGCATGCAGTGGGTAGCAGACTTTTACAATAATGAATTTGACCGGCTTGGGGTAAACGTAGTCTTAAATACTGAAGCCACAATGGACAGGATTTCATCCTGCCGTCCGGATGCCGTCATATTGGCAGCGGGCTCAGTTTCCATTATACCGGGCCAGATTAAAGGAATAGACGGAAATAATGTCTTTACAGTTGAAGAAGTGTTGGCGGGAAAGGCAGATTTAAAAGGTATAAATGTCACAGTAATAGGCGCCGGTTTAACAGGGCTTGAGACAGCTGAATTTTTAGCTGCAAGGGATAATAAGGTAACGGTCGTTGATATGCTGGCAAGACCGGCTCCAAATGCCAACCACACCAATGTTGCGGACGTATGCGGGCGCCTTGGTAAGTATGGAGTAAATTATCTGCTTGGACATTCATTAAAGGAAATAAGCGGAGGAGCGATTTTGCTTGAGGATGTGGAAACTAAAGAGCAGAAGGAAGTTAAAACCGACGCCGTAGTACTGTCTCTTGGATTTAAACCGGATCAATCCCTGCTGAGTGAACTGGAAGCCGCAAATATACCGGTCAAAGTGATCGGAAGCGCGCTGAAGGATGGGATGATCGCCGAAGCAGTACATTCCGGGTTTCAGGCAGGCAGAGACCTTTTCCTGGACAACCCGGAGGACATCAGCTTCAAGGTTTCCAAAACAGATGTTTCAAATTTTGGAAAGGTATCTCTGATGGACAATCAGGAGGGAGTATATGTCAGCTATCTGACAGATCCGCAGGCAATTGCCGGAATTTTGCCTCCGCCTCTGAAGCCGTTTTCCATGCCGGTTGTGACAATATCCGTCTGTCACGTCAACAATCCCACCTTTGCAGACGATTACTATGAAGCCATACTGGGCGTGTATGCAACCTACGGAAAAACATTGGGGCTTTATACAACCGGACTGGTCCTGGGGGGACCCGGCGCTGAGATGGCCGTACAATGCGGACGGGATAACGGAAGTATACCCAAGAAAATGGGGGCGGAATTTGTTATCAGAAAAAATGGGGACCGCGTCACAGCTTCTGTTGCCAGGAGAGGAACACAGCTCGTGGATGTTTCCATGAAATTAGGTGAATACAACAGCCCCTTGACCGCAGCCCTTTATCAATTTCCGGGTGCGGGCAAAAAGACTTTTGGCGGCGGATTTTACTTTCATTTTGACAGAATACCCGACGAAAATGGAGTATCACATTTTGTAAATGGCGCACTGCTTATGAATCAATGCGAATATAATTATACATCCTGGGATCCGGCTACCGTCTCCATGGAACTTAAATCAAGCGTCGATGATCCGTGGGCGGAACTGCCTGTACGCACCATAATCGGCGGGGCATATTCAAAGAACAGTCTAATGGTTCATAAATTAAACCTGGCGGAAAAATTGGAGGCGGATGAAATCATCCCTTATTTATTAACAGGAAGATATGACAGGACAGCGTTTATGGAAACCGGACGCATTTAATGTAACCGATATAATCATGCCGGATTTATTGCATGAATTATAAATTTATGAAGGAAAAGAGAGGGGAATTAATATGGCAAATATGTTTGATTTAACAGGAAAAGTAGCTGTTGTAACAGGCGGAAGTTCAGGATTGGGCGCAGATGCGGCCCTTGCATATGCAAATGCCGGAGCAGATGTGGCCATCCTGGCAAGGCGGGTTGAAAAATTAAATGCCGTAAAGGCAGATATCGAAAAAGCAACAGGAAGAAAAGTTGTCGCAGCCGGATGTGACGTTACAAAAGAAGAGAGTGTAAAATCTGCCATAGAGACAGTTTTAAAAGAGTTTGGACATATTGATATCCTTTTGAATAACGCAGGAATTGCAGTCCGCGGCGGCGTTGATTCCATGTCCGCCGAAGAATGGGACAGGTCCTTTGATACCAATGTAAAAGGTATCTTTCTGGCAAGTAAATATGTAGTACCGCAAATGAAGGAAAGAGGATACGGTAAAATCGTAAATATTGCTTCTGTAAATGCCATTGTGGCAGATAAGGTTGATGTATTTATCAGACATTCCTATAATTCTTCAAAATCAGCGGTTCTCGGTCTGACAAAGGGAATGGCCGCTTCTTATGCGCGGTATGGAATCACGGTCAACGCTGTGGGACCGGCGTTGTTTGAAAGTGAAATGACCAGCTCGACACTGTTTAAATCAGAAGATTTCCTGAATAAATACAATGCATTGAATCCGGCAGGGCGCCCCGGAAACAGGGGTGAGCTGAACGGCACATTGCTGTATTTGTCAAGCGATGCTTCCAGCTACGTTCAGGGGCAATTTATTGAGGTAGACGGCGGAGGCTCCATTGTTTAATTAATATTGTTTAGATGATGGAAACTTCAGTAAAACTGAAATAATGCTATTCTATAAAAACCTTTGCTTTCTCTTGGGAGAGGCAAAGGTTTTTTTGATATTTATTTATTTCCTTCCCATGTGATATACTTCAAATAAACAGTAACGGGAGGTATTCATATGTATATTGTAATCACATCAAGCCCTAATAAGGACGGGCTCACGGCTGCATGCGGCAAGGCGGCTTATGACGGAATTACCGGTGCGGGTGGTCAGGCGGAAATCATAGATATCAGCGAGCTGAAACTCCAGCCTTGCAGAATATGTGACAATGGCTGGGGACAATGTCGTGGTACGGGAGTATGTATCATCAAGGACAGTCTTGCGGAAATTCAAAGAAAAATCCAGGACAGCGAAGGAATATTTCTTATCACGCCTGTCTACTTCGGACAGTCTTCTGAGCGCATGAAGTATTTCTGTGACCGCTATCGCCGCTGCGAGGCCTTCAGAGAAGGAGGAAGCTGGATTAAAGACAAGCAGGTAAACCTGGTTGCCGCTGCCGGCGGATCAGGAAATGGTACCGCAACAGCCCTTGTGGAGCTTGAAAACTGGTGCAGACATGTTCAGGCAATACCTCAGGAACGTATCGGTATAACACGATTCAAGCGTAACCAGGAACTTTCGGTAATCGAGGATGCCGGAACCCGTTTGGTCAAGGGGGAGTACTTTAAAAGGTTTTAAAAGGGTCTGATCTGAGAGGAAAAGTATGGGCGATTGGTATTCCGCCGGATACAGAATGTAAAATTTCCGCCGGAAAGGAGCGGTGGCCGGATGAATGAAAAAATCCTGGTGATAGAGGATGAAAAAAAGATAGCAGATGCAATTACTTATGCGCTGAGAAGGGAAGGTTATATTGCGGAGGCTGTTTATCACGGAGAAACCGCCATGACAAAGCTGGCGGAATTTCGTCCGGAGGCCGTTATTTTAGATGTTATGCTTCCGGGTATGGACGGATATGAAATTCTTAAAAAGCTCCAGGATAAAGGGCCCATAGGAGTTATCATGGTAACGGCCAAAGAGGATATCGTCAATAAAATACTGGGGCTTGAGCTGGGGGCGGATGATTATATAACAAAGCCTTTTGATATGAGGGAATTGCTTGTCCGTTTAAAATCCCTGCTGCGCAGGATGCAGAAAGCGGAGAAGAAACAGCAGCCTGCCGAGGTTATTCTGGGCGGGATCGTACTTCATATAAGTAAACGGACAGCTTTTGCAGGAAACAGGCCGCTGGAGCTGACCCCGAAAGAATATGACCTGCTGGCACTTTTATTGTCCAATCCGGACAGGGTCTACACAAGGGAGCAGCTTCTCGATCTGATATGGAGTATGGACTATATCGGAGGTACACGTACCGTGGATATCCATGTCCAGCGGGTCAGGAAGAAGCTCGGAGAGAAATTTGGCGATGTGATTCAGACTGTTTACGGGATTGGCTATAAAGCCATGGGAGGACGCAGTGAAAATTAGCATAAAAATAAAATTCAGCCTTTTCCTTGCTGTCTTGCTGCTCCTGACGGTTTTTCTCCTGAGTCTGCTGGTTTTGCGGGGCATAGAAAGTGACCGGATAAATCAGTATGAACAGTATCTGGCCCAACAGGCCAAGACCGCAAATACGTATTTTATTCAGAGTATTTTATCAGAAGAAAATAAAGTGCCGCAGACCTTTCTGGCGGTGAAAGGGCGGGAATTTGCGGAACAATTGGAATTGATCAGCGGTTTGCCAGTAGTTTTATACGACAGTCAGGGAGATCTGGTCAGTAAAAAGGTGACTGATACGGAGTCGGATAATATAAGAAAGACGCTGGACTATGCGCTGAAAAACAAGACAGCATATCTCACAGAAGGAGATTCGCTGTACTACCTGACTCCGCTGATAACAGGAAATGAGCAGGTGGGTGTGGTGCAATTTTATTATTCTCTGTCGGAGTACCAGGCATTTTACAATAATATCATGCGGCTGTTTATTTATATAGGGGCAGGTTTATTCATTCTGAGCTTCTTTCTGGGCAATATATATTACAGCTCCTTTGCAACAGGTATAATAAAGCTCAATAAGATGGTGGATAAAATACGGGAAGGCCATTATGAAACCACCGTTTTGAAACGCGGGGATGAAATAGGCGGATTAAGCCAGGGAATCCATGCCATGAGCGGGCAGATTATGAGAACCATACGGGGGATGGAGGCCGAGCAGAATAAACTCAGGCTTGCCGTTGATAAATTATCTCTGCTTGATAAACAGCAGAAACAATTTATAGGTAACGTAACCCATGAATTTAAAACACCCTTGACCTCGATTAAGGCATACATTGACTTGCTGGAAATGTATCCGGACGATGAAAAGCTTCTGCAGACTTCTATTGCCAACATTAAGAGTGAAACGGGACGTTTATACGAAATGGTGGATAAGGTCCTGCAGTTATCTGCCCTTGAAAAATATGATTTTGAACTGAAGCTTGAAAGACTGGCTGTTAATCAGGTGCTGGAGTCGGTGTTAAACAGCTTGAAAGGCAGGATGGATAAGTTTGGCATAGGGCTTGATACCGGGCTGAGCGAAGCTTATATGGAAGGGGATAGAGACAGTTTGACGATCGTACTGATAAACCTTCTGGATAATGCCATTAAATATAATAAAATAAATGGGACTATTTTTGTTAAAACCTATGTTTCGGCTGAACAGGTGCATATTGAAATATCCGATACCGGTATCGGTATCCCGGAGGAGCTGGTTCATAAGGTGTTTGAACCTTTTTACACGGTGGATAAAAACAGGGCGAGAGAGAATGGCGGAGCCGGATTGGGACTGTCGCTTGCCAGAAAACATGCGGAGTTAATGAAAGGGACTGTCGTTCTGTTAAATACCGGCAGCGAAGGCACCAGCTTCAGAGTCACCTTCCCTGCTGTATAAATTTAAGCGCAGGCGTATGGGTGCACAGTACGCATGGAGCAAGAAGCCGCTTGCGGTTTGTTTTCACAAGCTCAGGCTGGAGGTTTACATTTTAGATACAATTGTTTACAGGATATTTATAATTGTATATTGTGCGGAAACAAATTCTTGATAATCTTTATGTCAAGGAGGCGATTTATATGAATAAAACACTGATAACAAAAATAACATGTGCCCTGGTATTATTAATAATCACGGCGGGCTGCAGCACAGCGGGCAAGAATGATAAGGTAACCATACGGGAACCTGGAGGCTCCATAACAATTATTGATAATGGTGATAATAAGACAGGAGATCCCGGTGTCTCCATAGTCAGAATTGATAATTATGAGAAGCTGGAAATCTCCGATTGGATGGACCCGGATACGGTTATCGTTTCAAAGGAAAATGAGTCTCTGGAAAAAATGACTCTGGAAGAATTATCGGATTCCTATCCCAGAAGCCTGTACCTGTATAATTTAAAAACCAGGGAATACAAGCTGTTAAAAGCGCAGGAAAAGCTTAATCTGGGCGGGGCAACGTTATCGCCGGATAAGAAAAACCTGTTATATTACGGCAACAGCCTGGGGGATCCGTCATATTATGTGCTTAATATTGAGAGCTTGAAAAGTTTTGGTATTTCAGGCGGACCCGTCGGAAATCCAGGGAGCGCCAAATGGGCCGATAAAGATACTGTCATCGGGGCCGGTTATACCAGCGGAGCCTATTATGCCACTACGGACGGGAAAATTACTTCTATGAAGGAATTGGATCAAAAAGCCGTATTTATTGTTGAAAAGGTAAACGATACAGTTTATTACAATACTGCCGATGATAATACCCTGATGGCTTTAAACCTGTCTGACGGGGAAATAGCCGGTCTTGGTCTGACAAATGTGGTGGGTGTATATCCGGCTCCCGATGGAAATCAGCTGCTGGTTTTACAGTATAACGGATCAAAACAGACATTGTTGCTTTGCGGCAGGGATGGAAAAAATGTTAAAACCATTGCCGAAGGTGTTGAGCTTGGCGGAGTGTCCTGGTCCTCCGATCAGCGGATGATAGCTTACGGCATAAAGGGGGACGGAAGCGGTACTGCAGTTGGCAGTTTATACGTTTATGATATGTTAACCGGCAAACCTGCCAGGATCGCGGTGGATGTCGGAAATGTAACGACCTGTTGGAGCCCGTCCGGTAAAGAGCTTGCCTATTCCCAATGGAATGGGAAACAGTATAACAGCAGCATTGCCTATCTGGAGTATTCCCTGCAGAAATAGCGCGGGAACCAAAAGTGCAATTAAGCGCGAAGGAGGCATATGCCTCAACCAAGGATGAGGCGGAACAGATCACCCGCCAACCTGCAAAGGAGTTTGGCGCAAGGGGCATTTCCATCAGCGCTATTGCGCCTGGAACGGTCAAAACAGAACTGTTCCTGAGAGAAAAAAACTAAAGGGCAATATTTTTATAGAATGATTAATTGCTTGAATAAATTAATTACTTGATATATAATTAAGTCTAATTTATGTGATTTCAATCACATAAATTAGACTTAATTTGGGGACGTGATTGTTTTGAAAAGATTTATTTTGGATGATTTACAGCAATGGAAGCAATCAAAATATAGAAAGCCTTTGATATTAAAAGGTGTCCGTCAGGTTGGGAAGACCTGGATATTAAATGAGTTTGGCAAACGATGCTATGATAATGTCGCATATTTTAACTTTGATGAGCAGGAAGAATTAGCCTCTTTTTTTGAAACAACGAAAGATGTGAAAAGAATTTTGCAAAACTTAATGATGGTGAGTGGTGCACCTATTTTGCCGGAAAAAACTTTAATTATATTTGATGAGATACAAGAGTGTAATAAGGCGCTCAATACATTGAAGTATTTCTGCGAGAAGGCGCCGGAATATCACATAGCCTGTGCAGGTTCGCTTTTAGGAATTGCACTGTCCAAACCTTCATCCTTTCCTGTTGGGAAAGTTGATTTCATGACGGTCTATCCAATGAGCTTTACTGAATTTTTAATAGCCAACGGTGATGAAAATTTGGTGGAGTATATGAAAGGCATTGAAGTAATTGAACCAATACCTGAAATATTTTTCAACCAATTGCATGAAAAGCTTAAAATGTATTTCATTACGGGAGGGATGCCGGAAGCCGTCCGCTCCTGGACAGAAGAAAGGGATACAGGACTGGTTCAAACAGCCTTGAGAAATATTTTAAATGCCTATGAGCTTGATATTTCAAAACATGCAGAAATAAAAGATATTGCGAAGCTCGGATTAATATGGAATTCCATTCCTTCACAGCTTGCAAGAGAAAATAAAAAATTTTTATATAGTGCGGTAAAAGAGGGTGCGAGAGCAAGGGAGTATGAGGATGCCTTGACATGGCTGTGTAATGCGGGCATGTCATATAAGATTTATAGAAGCACAAAGCCCGGACTTCCTCTGTCTGCTTATGATGACTTGACAGCTTTTAAATTATATACCGTAGATACCGGGCTGTTGCGCAGGCTTGCTCTTCTTGATCCTATTGCCTTCAATGAAGGTATCCGCCTATTTACCGAATTTAAAGGTGCATTGACCGAAAATTTTATATTGCAGGGCCTGGTAGATAAGTATGAAGCAATCCCGAGATATTGGACATCAGACGGGCAGGCGGAGGTTGATTTTATAATTCAGCGAGGGAATGATATCATTCCGGTTGAAGTAAAAGCCGATCAAAATATTAATGGCAAAAGTCTCACGTTATATGGACAAAAATATGAAGCTGAAACAAAAATACGCTTGAGATTTTCACTCAGGAATCTGAAGCAGGATGGAACCCTGTTAAACATCCCGCTTTTTATGATTGATCATGTAGATAAGCTTATAGAGCTGGGACTGAAAGAATAGGGATTCTGCTTTGAGTGATGCTTTTCCGGAAGATTTTCCCGGTGAAAACCTTCCGCATTACAGGATTTCTATATATCCGTCTGTTCCGTTCACCCGGATTCTCTGTCCGTCTTTGATCAGCCTGATGGCATTCTCCACTCCCACAACTGCAGGCAGGCCATATTCACGTGCGATAACTGCTCCGTGGGTCATCAGTCCGCCAACTTCGGTGACCAGGCCTTTTATGGATACAAACAACGGTGTCCAGCTGGGGTCGGTGAAGGCGGTGACTAATATATCGCCGTCTCCTAAATCGGCATCTTCCATATTTAAGATGACCCGTGCCCGCCCCTCTATAACTCCGGAGGAGACAGGCAGACCCACAATTGCTTTAGCAGGGAGAGCTTCCCGTCTGTATTCACAGGTGATTATTTCGCCGTCAGACGTTATGACGCGCGGGGGAGCCAGTTTTTCATATGATTTGTAATCGCTTTTCCGCCGGCTGATGATCCGGTAATCAAGTTTATTAGTGCGTACGGCTTCATGAAGTTCTTCAAAAGTGAGATAGTAAATATCTTCTTTTTCATGAATAATGCCCGCTTGCACCAGTTGCTCCGCTTCCTTCAGCAAGGCCTGCTTATAAACGAAATATCGGCTAATCATGCCGTATTTCGGATATTCGCGGTAACCGATAAAATTCCGGAGCAGGCCGATCATTTTTTTGGTTTCTACGGCCTTTTGTTCACCCTCCGGCAATAGCTTCAACCGCTCCAATAACTCCTGTTCTTTTTTCAAGGCTTCCTGCCGCCCGTGTTCAAATTTCTGCTCGCCGGCGTTGGGACCAAAGTTTTTGATGTTGTTGAGAATCATTGGGATAAGTGCCGCCGGTTTTTCGCTCCAGCGGGTTTTGGTAATATCGATTTCTCCGGCACACCGCATTCCGTATTTGCTGAGATAAGCATTGACAGCCTTCTGAGCCGCCTGCCCGCCTTCAAACTTAACCAGCTCCTCCAAAAAGTTTTCATCTTTTACATGCCGCAGATAATCAATTACTTCCGGATATGGGCGTATCACATCTGCCACATCCAATAGCTCCAGACCCATTTTTGAAGTGATATTGTCCCGTACTGATTGAGAAAGCGTGTCTGCCGCATTCTTTTCACCCAACCACTTGTTCATATTTTCATTGATCCAGGAGGCAGCGTTCATAGCAGACATAAATACTGCTGAGCTTTGAGGGTCAAATAAAATTTTCTTTAATATCAGGATATCTTCCAGGATAAAATCAAACAGGTCCGGACCTGTTTTCGTCCGGATGCTTTGTTTTAACTCTTCTATGGATGTCTGGCTGCTCTTGATCAAATGGGAAACGATAGCATGATCATTTCCGGTTTGGGTTTGAGAACCCGGAAGCGGCATACTTTTATTGCTTTTACCAGAACTCGGTTCTTTTTTATCATCTGGCAGCAATTTTATAAAATCCCGCTCTATTATGGCTATGAGTGCGTCTTTTGTGAGAGGGTCGGATTGTCCGAAGGTACCCAATAACATTTCCCTGCCGTCAGGTGAAGCCAGCATAGGAGTGGCATCAGCAAACAACCTTCCGCCGGCCTTGTACATGCGCGCTGGGGTAGTCATCAGGAAAAAAGACAATCCCAACGGTTTTATGGCAGCGGTCATCATCTGGTTATGCCCCACAGACAGATAAACGTGATTTTCCTGATCATCCGCTTCAGGTACAGGGTATAAAGTTGTGATAGGCCGGCTCTGGACAATGTAGAATATATCGTCGGCCAAGCACCATTCCATGTCCTGGGGGCAGCCGAAATGTTTTTCGATCTTTCTGCCTATGCGCTCAAGCTGCAGAATCTGCTCATCCGTCAGCACTTGCCTGTTCTGACGCTCAGGAGGGATGGCCTGTTCTTTCGTACCGCCGTCTTTTAAGGCGTAAATGGCCAGCTTTTTGGCAGATATTTTTTTGTGGGTAATCTTGCCGTTATACACTTTATAGATATCTGCATTTACCAGGCCGGAGACCATAGCCTCGCCAAGTCCGAAACCGGCATCAATGGACAGCGCTTTCCGGTTGGAAGTGACGGGATCGGCAGTAAACAAAATTCCTGAGGCCTGGGGGAAGACCATTTTCTGAACGACCACAGACAGGTGGACTTTGCGGTGGTCAAAGCTGTTTTGAAGACGGTAGATTACTGCTCTCTCAGTAAACAGCGATGCCCAGCATTGGCTTATATGCTTTAGGATTGACTCCTTTCCGGTAATGTTCAGGTACGTGTCATACTGTCCCGCAAAGGAGGCCGCAGGTAAATCCTCAGCAGTTGCGCTGGACCGTACTGCATAGGCATTTTTTTCACCAGATACGGAAAGAAAACGGGTTATCTCTTCATTAATGTCTTCGGGGATGGCCGCCTCTTCCAGACGTAAGCGGATCTTGCCGCTGATTTCACCGATTTTATCCAGGTCTTCCACCTTTAGAAGCGATAGCTGATCAAGTAATCCGTTGATTGCCGGCGTTTCCCCAATGATCCGTTTAAAGGCTTCAGCGGAAATACAAAAGCCATCCGGCACACGTATTCCTTCAATCCTGGAAAGTTCACCAAGATTCGCGCCTTTACCCCCGGCAGCCATGAGCTTTGTTTTATCAATATCCTGAAAACCGAGCACAAATGAACTCATACTTTCCCCTCCTTATACTCAGGTAATTTTCAATTGCTTATTAACATGTTATTGAATTATAGCACTGCCAAACGGGAACAAATAGTCTGCATTTGCAATTTTTTATGTGTTATAATTAAGATGCAGGGGATTCAATTTTCAAAGAAGTAAATCTAAAGGACACTAACCCGGAACAAGGATAATCAGGATGGATTCTTGTTTTTTTAAAATAATACTGATATAATACACAATTTTATATTTCTTCTGGAGAAATCTGGAGTAATTTTGTTTGCTAAAAAACTATTATCGTGGTTAATATGGAAACGATTATTTTTATTGGAATACAGGCTAGGGAGGTGATAAATATGTTGGGGATAGAATCATATAATCCTAAATTTTATACAGAAACTGGAGATATATTTACTGAGCTTAATGAAGCGTTTGGGAAATTAATTGGAAAAGTTATTTCTGAAGTATGGGTTGCGTATGACATAAATGAAAATGAATGGTTTAAAGATTGTCCTGTCGTACTAAAAATTGATGATATGCAAGTTGAGATATGTGCGTACAAGATGGATGAACTAGCAATAACATTAAATTCAATTAATATGTCTGAAAAATTGAACTGGTATGATATGGAGGATTTTGAGTTGGAATGGAGGATGAATGTGTTCCCAGACTTATTGACCATTTTAAATAAGAAGATATGTGATATAGAAATAATAGAGTATAACTTAATTGCAGAAATAATATATAACAAAGATATAGAACAAAGCAAAAAGGCTTCCGCTTGGTTGCTTAATGGTATAGGCTTTAAGCTGGAGGATGGATATTGCGCAGTTTTCAACGGTTTAGATGAAAATAATATAAGCATAAAACCAGATTTTAGCGATAATATTAGAACATTCAAGTTACAAAGGTGATAATGTTGCGGCAATGAATTCAAACATTGCTTCATATATCCTAAAACAACAAATGAGAAGAGAAACAATGCAATTTCTGGCCCGGAAGAGGTTCTGCCGGGCGAAAGCGTTTAAAAAAATGGCTTATTTTAAGCTGTTAATGTATAATATTAAATAATATTTTACAGGAGGGAAAAAAGGATGTCCAGGAAAATAGTTTTATATATTGCCGCAAGCCTTGACGGATATATCGCAACAAAGGATGAAGATCTGGAATGGCTGTTTAAGACCGAAGGTGAAGGAGATAATGGGTATTCTGATTTCTACGGCACAATAGACACAATTATATTAGGCAGAAGAACCTATCAATGGATTCTGGATAAAGAGGGAGATAACTTTCCATATAAAAATAAGCAATGCTACGTATTCTCAAAAACAATGCACGGAAAAGATAAAAATGTGGAGTTTGTTAATGGTAATGTTGCAGATTTAGCTAAAAACCTGAAGCAGAGGGACGGGAAAAATATCTGGATTGTCGGCGGCGGGGAATTGCTTCATGATTTTATAGAACAGCGCTTGGTGGAAGAATGGATTATTAATATAGCACCGACTATCATTGGCGATGGAATTCCTCTTTTCAAAAAACTTGATTTTGAAACACGTTTATTTTTAAAAGGCGTAAGACGCTTTAACCAATTTACAGAGCTTCATTATGAGTCTGTGTAATATGCGTTTATAAGCGGCAGAAGCTGGTTCGCATAAATAACCCCCTCAGTAAACATAAAATTAAATTTTTTATTGTTCTTAATGTTAGCGAGGGATTTTTTTAGTGAAAAAGGAAATCCAACGGTTGTTTGAGGTATCGGATTGATGGAGTGAAGGATTATGAAAAGCATTCTAAATATCGGTAAAGATCTGGTTGATGAAATCAGATCGAATTGCAAGCCTGAGCTTTTAAATGATATATTCAGATTGAGGACGGCAGATTGGAAGTACCATCAAATGTCAGTTGAAGAAGGTACGATTGACATTTTTTGCGATTTGCGTAATTTTGAGTACAGCACTTTTGAATTAATACCGGCAGCAGCAGAACTCGCTCTTGCTCAGGAAGATTCTGAGATTTTCACTACGGCCGTTTCTCTTCTTCTCAGATGTATAGAGGAATCAAATACTACCGAAATGCCCACTGGATTATCGAAACAGTGGGAAGCCCTGGAAAACAAGGTAAGCAGGATTGGAAATACGGAATCCCTGCTGTTTTGGAATGGCATTTGTAAATGGTACAGAATAGGCAGAACCGTTTCAGGAGGATAAGATAATAGGGGCTATCCTTTTTCAAGGATATGCCCCCGCCGGAGATCCGGACTCTGCTTACTGTTACGGTTTTACGTTCTCAGGGCCCGGAACGATTTCAATATTTGTGATCAGGTCATCTTCAACAGCAAAGAAATAATAAAATAACTGGGGGCTGCCCGGAAAATTTCCGCTGGTCAGGGAACTCACAATTATTATCCCGTGCTTATCTTCCACGTCTGTGACCTCGGATTTCAGATTGAATTCATCGTTTGACCTTCCTCGCCAACTTTTAATAGCTTCAAGTCCGTTGAAATGGTTATTTTCACCGATATCATGGACATGGGCGTCTTTCGCTATGCAAGCATCAATGACAGAATTATCATTGGTGTTTAGCGAAGCCATATAAATCTCAACAGGTTTTGGTAGTTGTTTTGACATTGTACTGCCTCCTTTGCTTTTAGAATATCATTTATAACCGGACAGCTATACGTCATATTAAAAACAAAATGCCTCAGATTCACTGTAAAAGCTGTAAAGTTGACTTATTACCATATTTTGATAAAATTGAGGTGAGATTAATGTAAACGGAGAATTTAAATATGGATACAAAATTGGAGAGCCATGACAATAATGGCGCATTGCAAGAGAAATTCATAAAGGATCATAATAATCAGGCGGCGCAAGATCTACTGTTGAACCACACCAATGAAATAAAAATTGGCGGCAGGGTGTTGCTCAATTACAGTAAAAAAATCGGTGAGAAAATAGATTCTATTGACAACACATTAATCAGAAATAAAATTTTAAGAAAGCAGCACTTAAACAGTCTGTCCGTTAAGCAGCGGGAAATCAAACAAAGCATAGAAAAGCTGTACGGTTTTGCGGGTGAGCTTGAAAGTGTGTTGATGGAAAACAAAAAGATTTGGAACGAAAACGAAAAATTGAGGGATGAAATCGAAGAGCTCAAAAGAGTAATCAAGCTGCAAAAAGTGAGAATAATGGAGCTTGAAAATAACTATGAATTATAGAATGCCTGAGTAAATTTTGTTACAGTCGCAATAACCGGCGTATACGTCCGGAAAAATATAAAAATGTTACCTGAAAGGGAATAATATAATGGTGGAGCAAAAGATGAAAAAGGTAAACAGGAAATACCTGTTAGCCGCAGTTTTATATATAATTTACATAATGTGTTTGGCGGGCATCACAGGCTGTTCTGCCGCACCGACTTATTACTCCGCAAATGAACTTAAAAAATATGTAAAAAATGTATATGGAAAGGAATATAAGCTGACAAAGACGGATAAGAAAAAACATATTTATACATTTCAGAACGATAAGGGCTTTGCTTTTGACATAGTAACCGGTACCCGTCATATTACCATCGATTCCAGTGAGACTATGTTTTATGAAAAAACCATGACATCTTATTACACATCTCAGGTAGTAGAATATCATCAGGATGAAATTCAAAAATTAATAAATAAATACGATTTGGATGTGAAGGGCGACGGCCCAAGCTTCAAGTTTTATGTGAATAATATGGAGGAATTCAAGCCGTTAGCGGATTTTATAGCTGAATTGGACCAGACTTTGGCATACAGTTTTAATAATGGCAATATCCCTGGTAATATGACCGCATACGATGAAGAATCAGCATATGTATATATCTATTACGGCTACGGCGATACTCAAATGTTAAGACTGAATTTAAGTTCAGATGACGGCCAGCGGTTAAAATCCGGAGAATTATACAAACGTATTGAAAATTCCTATGTGAACTGTGTAAAAGAAGGAGTAATCAGTGACCGCATAAGCAAAGAATTATGGGATAAGTATCCGGCGGGACAAATTAAAAAGATATATTATAATGATAAACCCTTCGAGGAAAATTTGATTAAGCTATTTCCCATAATCCATGAAAATGACATTGGAACCTATGTGATAGTAGGGCTGGGGCCTTATGATGTTTTTGAGGAGTTTACCAATACGTACAGCGGAAGGGGAAAATTTGCGATTCTGGTAAATATGCTGGGAGGAACCTTATCCAGTGAAGACAAGAATTCCACTTGGGAAATCGATGGTGTGACCTGGCAGGCAGTTGTGAATTCAGAAAAGTCCAAATCGGATAATGAGCCGTACCGGCATGTTGAAGTCAGCCGCAACGGTGTGAGATTGAAACTGACGACTGATGATACCGGAAAAGACGATGAATCCTTATCTGACGGATACTTTACCATAGAAGATCTGGGACTCCTGCTGGATGCGGATATTAAAATTGATCAGACGGAGCCCGCGGCTTACATAATGAAAAAAATATTTACATAATATGGGGGTAACCTCTTTACTTATACAAGGTATGAGGATTTCCAGATAAAATAATTCAAAAGTGAATATACTTTGGACCGTTTGCCTGTGAACACTGTATAACAATCCCGGTATTAAACAGGATATTATATCATGAAATTTTGAAAAATCATGATATAATAAAAAGCGAAGATGATATAAATATGCGAAAAACCTGGCGAAATTGGAGGAAACACTGTTGGATAAGGACTTTGACATAGAAAAAGTAAATGAAACAATAGTCGGTATGATTGAAGACCATATTCTGGTCTGTGATTCAACGGGGCAGATTGTTTTCTCCAACAAGGCAATGCAGTCATACTTGGGTTATACCGGTCCGGAGTTAAATGAAAAAAGCTTTTTTGACATCATTTCGGACATTCACATTAACAAGGCTGAAACCATTATCGGCAATGTGTCGGAAGAGCCTTCCAATGTGTCGGAATTTCTGTTTAACGGCAAAAACGGCGTATTGAAACTTCATATCAGGCTTTTCCGGAAGAACGCTCTCATATACATTTATGGCAATGAAAAATATGTGGAGTATGAAAGAATACGTAATAAACTTGATGTTGAAATAGCAAATGCCGTAAAGATACATAAACGCTCCCTGCCTGTGAGCCTTCCGGAGGCGGAGAATATCTCTTTTGCCTCATTGTATATTCCGGCGGAAGAGCTGGGCGGAGATTTGTTCGATGCTTTTAAAGTGGACAATGGCCTGCTGAATGATTATTTTGAACAATATGTATGCTTTATAGCCGATGTTTCGGGACATGGATTGGACAGCGCCATGCTGTCTATTTTTGTAAAGGATACTATAAGAAGTTTTTTCAGGCTTAAGCATGTGCCGGGACAGTTATTGTCCCCTAAAGATATCATGCATTTTTTTATTGAGCAGTACATAAAGGAAGGATATCCGGATGAATACCTGGTCTGCCTTTTCATTGCGGTTTTTGATTTGAAGACAAATGAATTGACCTATTGCAATGCGGGTTTGCATACAAGTCCTTTTTTGATAGGGGATAAAGATAATATAATAGAACTGAAGGAAACAGGTCTCCCGGTGTCCACGGCCATAGATGCCGCTTTATTAAAGTACGAGGATTCATCACTGCCGCTGCATCCGGAAATGACCCTGTTCATTATGTCCGACGGGCTGCCGGAGCAAAGGTCCGATAAGGGCTTTTATGAGGACAGGCTAAAGAGGCTGTTGGCTGAAATTTACAGCATGGACCCATTTCAGATTATCCGGAGGATCCGTGAGGATTTTACCGACTTTTTGAGATATGAGAAAATCAGAGACGATATAACGTTAGTCGTAGCGAAACTATTGCCTGCAGTGAACTAGCAGGTTTGATTCAGGTTGGATTTTATATTTAACAGAATTTAAGGAGAGAAATCGTATGCATCAGATACTGAGCGGCATTTTAGAAGCTATCGAAGACGAGATAAAAGCCCAGAAGCGTTACCAGATACTGGCCGACAGGGCAGAGGACCCAAAAGTTAAGAAGTTCTTTGAACAATTGAGAATAGATGAAGAAAATCATGAGAAGGTACTGCGCGACCGTTATGAAGCTTTCGAGAAAATGTTGAAAGCGGACAAAGGGTAAAATGGATGACTTCCATATCGGCTTTGCAGTGGAGGAAATGTGGGAACAACGATTTATTATTTTACAGGAACAGGCAATTCCTTAAAAATAGCGAAGGATTTAAGCGATAATATAGAGGATTGCAGGATTATACGCATATGCAACCGCAACATGAAGGCCGCGGAAACAGACTCTGAAAAAATAGGGTTTGTTTTTCCGGTTTATTTCAGAGGCTTGCCCAAAATGGCGGAAAGCTTTATTGAAAAGCTGGATGTCCGGGCGGGCAGATATTTTTTTGCCGTGGCCAATTTCGGAAGTTATGCGGCCTTGACCTTTGAACAAATCCACGGGATTTTAAAGCGCAAGGGCAAGGTGCTTTCTGCCAATTTTGGCATTGCAATGCCGGGAAACATGTGGTTTATGTATTATCCGCATCCAAAGGAAGATTATACGGACAGGATGAATGCCGAGCCTCTTCTGGCAAAGGATATAGCAATGAAAATCAATGATGGTTTTGTCAATGGGACCGCCGCTGTGCCGGACCGGGAAAAAGAAGAAAAAATGTACGAGGCTTTTAAGCCCGAGCGGATAGATGAAAATTTTTGGACCGGCCAGAGCTGCGACGGCTGCGGCATTTGTTCAAAAGTATGTCCCGCTGAAAACATTGAGCTTGTTGAAAAAAAGCCTTCCTGGAAGCATCACTGCGAGCAGTGCCTTGCCTGTCTTCACTTATGCCCCAAGGGAGCCGTTGAATTCAAGCAGGATTCAATCGGTAAGGAAAGATTTAAAAATGTCAGCATTCAATTGGCTGAGCTGGTGTACAAATGACAGTATGCTGTAACAAAATTAGATTGTTATATCTCCTTGTTTTTGGAGATGGTGCATGGTTTCAAGAATCTGCTTTTGACAGTCTGAAATCTCAGAGATAATAGGCGCTTTCATAGCATTTATTTCATCGATCAAGACAATAGCAAACTTCTTTGAAATGTTTTTAATTACTTTAGATTGAATAGTGTGGCTTGCGCCGGTTAGAGCGATTGCAAGTGTAAGAACATTGATTTCTCTGAGCAGACGTTGCAGAGACCTGCTGTCCATACGCCCCAGAGGTTCTTCCAAAAGTGAGGTTTCCTTGTATATGACAGATTTGTTTTGATTCTTATTCAGAAAAGCATCTATCTTTTCGGATTGGGCTTTGCTGTCCATGCCGCAGTGTTTTTGAATTTCTCCGATATAATCTTCTCCAAAAAAGGAAGAAAGTTTTTCCCGCAAAATGGCTGTTTGTACGCCTTGCTGTATAGCCAGCACTCCTTCAATAATGAGCAGTCTGATAAGTAATTCTTTGCCCTTATACCCTTCGCACAAGGTATAATTCATAAGGATTTCTTTAATATATCCGGATTCAATTCCGTCGATAAGAAGCTGGAGCGACTTTTTAAAAATTTCCGGCTGGACTGTATCAATTTCCGGTTCAAGTGATAAGAGACCGGAACATCTGGCCTTTTGTGACAATTCAAGTATTTTGTCAAAGGTGCTCAATGCTTCCTGCTTATCACTGTTGCTGCACATCAGTTTTTCATAAATATTCGCTTCATACATGATCTTACATGCCTCCTTTGATTTTTCTCTGTCATCAAATTTCCGGTTTAAAGCGTTCATTTTCCTATAATCCCGGGGTGTTACGCCATAGTATCTTTTAAATGACCGGCTGAAGCCATCCTGAGATTCAAACCTGTATTCGGCGGCGACTTCAATGATAAGTATGTCAGTGGATAATAAATCACACGCTGCTGCCCGGAGACGCCGCCGACGTACATATTCCATTGGGGCTTCTCCTTCGGACAGAAGGAACAACCTGTGAAAATAGTAAGGAGAAATGTGTACATAATCAGCGATAATTTCCAATGACAGATCTGTAGTAAGGTTTTTATTTATATAATTTTTAGCATCCAGCACAGGCTTTGAATAATACATTATTTTCCTCCGTCTACCGTGATTTTATTATAACATTCGAAAGGCTTGGGTTCTCGACTATTTTTGCTGAAAAATCCTGACGGCACAAATCAAATCACAGCCAAAGCGATGGAACGGTATAATATCAGGGTTTTAGATGCTGTGAAGAAAATTGCCGAAGACGAAGGCGTAACTGCATCAAAAAATAGATTTCGATATATCGAAATCTATTCCTAAAATTATATTGAGATTTCGGTATAAATATAGTATTCTGGTGATATACTATTATTAAAAGGATGTGGAGAAATGATAAAACGGGAAATATATTTGTCAAAAATCCGTCCATTTATGAATCAGGATATTGTCAAAGTGCTGACTGGAATCAGGCGTTCCGGAAAATCTGTGATGCTTGAACTGATACAGGAAGAATTGCGCCTGCAGGGAGTCTCTGACAGGCAGATTTTATCGGTCAATCTGGAAAGTAAAAATAATGCATTTGTTTCTTCTGTTGATAATATTTATGCATATGTTAAGAGCTTTGCTTCTGCAGTGGACGGAAAAGCATATTTGTTTTTTGATGAAATACAGGAACTTGATGGTTGGGAAACCATGATAAATTCCTGCATGATAGATTTTGATGCCGATATCTACATAAGCGGTTCGAATGCAAAATTATTATCAGGTGAGCTTGCAACTTATCTTGGAGGGCGTTATATTGAATTTAAAATTTATCCTTTTTCTTATAAAGAAATACTGGATATTACGTCTCTTGAAAATAAAGCCGAAGCATTTCAAATATATCTTACCAGAGGGGGCATGCCGTTCCTTTATCAGTTTCCGATTGATGAAAAAAGTGCAATGCAGTATCTAAATGATATTTATGATTCTATTATATTAAAAGATATAGCAACAAGAAATAAAATCCGCGATATAGAACTTCTAAAGAGGATAATCCAATTTTTTATAGCTAATATCGGAAATACTTTTTCCGCTGCTAATATTTCAAAATATCTGAAAAGCGAGCTAAGAGGCGTTTCAGCGGAAACAATCTACAATTATATTGACTATTGCAAAACAGCTTGTTTTCTCCATATGGTTCCGCGTGAAGACGTAATAGGGAAAAAGCTTCTGCAATTTCAGGAAAAGATTTATATTGCAGATCATGGGATTCGTGAAGCTGTTTATGGCAGTAATATGCGTGACATAAATCAGGTACTTGAAAATATTGTTTATATGGAGTTGCTGCGCAGGGGATACAATGTCAGAGTGGGTAAGAATAATAACAATGAAATTGATTTTGTAGCAGTGCTTGGAAGAGAAAAGATATATGTTCAGGTGACATATATTCTTGCTACTGAGGAAACAGTTGAGAGAGAATTCAAGGTTCTTGAAACCATCCCTGATAATTATCCGAAATATGTTGTTTCAATGGATGAAATAGACAGGGGAAGAAATGGCTTCAAAAATGTTAATATCCGCGACTTTTTATTAATTGATAACTATTAATACGTTTTTAACAATGATTAAGCTCTGCTTGGGCCAAATGAATCTTTCCGAAAATAAAATGTAAAAATATAACCTGATGTTTCTCCGGAGAAAGAGAAAAGGTTAAAAGAAATTTTAAAAAAATATATAAGGGGGACCAAGCC
>JAEWSZ010000080.1 GCA_023397905.1 Bacillota bacterium
AGCGGAATTGTAGCTGCCGAAGAGATTTTTGATCTTCTGGACAGCCCGGAACCGGAGCCTAAAACCGGAACAATTGCGGCATGTGATATCCGTCTGGTGAATTGCGGTTTTGAGTATGAAGAGGACCGGACAGCGCTGAAAGACATATCCTTTGCGCTTCCCGCCGGGAGCTTTGTCTCCGTTGTGGGGGAGTCGGGCTGTGGCAAGAGCACTCTTGCAGGCATATTGTCCGGAACATTGAAGAGTTATACAGGCTCCTTGCTGCTGGGCGGCACCGAACTGTCCTGTGTGAGCGACGAGAGCATCATGAGTCATATCACACTGGTGGAGCATGATTCCCATATTTTCAAGGGGACGGTGGCCGGCAATCTGGCCATGGGATGCCCGGAGGCATCTGAGGAAGCCATGCGGGACGCTCTTCGGAAAGCCGGGCTCTATGAATTTGTCATGGCGGAGGGCGGTCTCGGCATGCAGCTCAGGGAGGGGGGCTCCAATCTTTCGGGCGGCCAGCGCCAGCGTCTGGCCATTGCACGGTCCGTACTGCACGACTCCGATATTTACATTTTTGACGAAGCCACTTCCAATATTGACAGGGAAAGTGAAGAATTACTTATGAAAACGCTGCTGGCGCTCTCTGAAAGCAAAAAGACAGTAATCCTGATCACCCACCGCATGGCGCTTGCCAGTATGTGTCCGAGGATACTGGTACTAAAGGCGGGTGAATTGGCGGGAACCGGGACGCATGATGAACTGTACAGGGAAAACGCCTATTATGCCGGGTTGTTTGATACCCAGCATGACCTGGAGCATTTCGCGGAAACAAGGGAGGCCATTTTATGCTGAAAAAAAACCGGATATCCGTTATAATGCAGCTGACCGCATTGATAGGACGGCTGTTGCCGGCGCTTTTATTAAACATAGTACTGGGTGTACTGGGTTATTTAAGCGCCTCATTCCTGCTCATATTTGCCTCCCGGGCCTTGCTGGGATTTACGGGCGTGCATATTCAGACTTCAGCTTCCACGCTGCTTACGGCCATGTTCCTGTGTGCTGCTTTGAGGGGACTGCTGCGCTATTTTGAACAGCTGGCAGGCCACTATATGGCGTTTAAGCTGCTGGCGGTATTGCGGGACAAGGTGTTCTCCGTCCTGAGAAGGCTGGCGCCTGCGAAGCTGGAGCAAAAGGACAGGGGAGAGATGATAGCCGTTATCATGAGCGACATTGAACTCCTGGAGGTTTTCTACGCTCATACTGCGGGGCCTGCGGCTATTGCTCTGATCGCCTCCGTACTGATGACGCTGTATATCGGCGCACAGAATATAGCTTTAGGCGTTCTTGCAGCCTTGGCCTACATTGCCATAGGGGTGGTGATCCCTCTGCTCAATTCACGCGCAGGACGTGGGCAGGGCAGAGAATACCGGAAAAATTTCGGCGAGGCCAACAGTTTTTTGATGGAAAGCCTGTACGGCCTGTCAGAAACGCTCCGCTACGGCCGAGGAGAGGAGCGCAGGAAGGACATGGAATACATAACCGATGAAATGGAAGCAAGTCAGGCCCGTCTGAAACGGTTTGAAGGACTGACGTCGGCTATTGCCGACGCGACGGTACTGGTTTTCTCCGGAGCGGTGCTGTGTACGGGAATGTGGCTTTTGCAAAGCGGCCGGATGGACTTCCCGCAGGTGATTACGGCGACGGTTGCAATGATGAGCTCTTTTGGGCCGGTGGTGGCGCTTTCCAACCTGTCAAACAACCTGCTTCATACTATGGAAGCAGGAGAGCGGGTACTTGACCTGCTCTCCGAGGAACCGGAAACACCGGAAGTCACAAAAGGCTCCAAAGTAGATTTTTATGGTGCGGATTGCAAGGATGTGGACTTCGCCTATGATGAAGGAAATATTCTAAAGAATATCAATCTTGGGATTCCTCAAAACGGAATCACCGGTATAAGCGGTAAAAGCGGTTCAGGCAAATCCACGCTTCTGAAGCTCATGATGCGCTTCTGGGATGTGTCTTCCGGGCATATACGCATATCCGGCGAGGATATCCGGCGGATCAACACCGGAAATCTCCGTTTTATGGAGGGATATGTCACACAGGAGACTTTTCTGTTTGAGGGAACGCTTCTTGACAATATCCGCCTGTCAAAGCCTGAGGCGACCCCGGAAGAGGTAATAAAGGCGGCGGAGGACGCAGGGATCCACGATTTTATCCGGTCTCTGCCCATGGGTTATGAGACACGGCTTCATGAGCTGGGGGAGGGAATCTCCGCGGGAGAAAGGCAGCGGATCGGACTTGCCCGTGCTTTTTTGCACGGCGCACCGTTTTTGCTCCTTGATGAACCGACCAGCAATCTGGACGGCTTCAACGAAGCCATTATTCTGAAATCTCTCAGAGAGGCTGCCGGGGAGAAAAGCATTGTTCTGGTATCACACCGTACATCCACCCTGCGTATTGCGGACTCGGTCTATCAGATGGATGGGGGTAGGATGAGCTGAAGTCAATTATTATCGGCTGAAAGCCTCCTGAATTAAAAAACTTTTTAAACCCAAGCTTTTAAACCTTCGTAATTGACTTTATGGCAGGGGGGTAAAAATGAAGTTTACGCCAAAGCAATTGCAGTATCTGTTTTACATTGATCTTTATAAAGACAGCAGCAGGCTGACTTCAAATCTGGCAGACCAGCTTGAAGTAGCAAAAGCCGCCGGGTCCCAGGTGCTTGATTTCCATGAGGCGAAGGGGCTGATACGGCGCTGTGAAGCGGGAGGTATTGTTATTGCGGACCAGGCTGAGAAGGTAATCTCTGAAATACGGGAAAAGCATAAAATCATTTTCCCGTTCTTTCAAAGGATGCCGGAACTGACTGAGGAGATGGCGGTAAAGTGCGCATTGCAGTATATTTGCTGGATGCCCCGGGAGAGCGTGGACGGACTTGTGCGGAGCTTAAAGGAAAAAGATGAGCTAAGCCGTATCCGCTGGGATCTGAGTGAAGAAACAGAGGTTCCCTTTCCCGATGGCAGGTATCAGGTTTCCTTCGATGTATACAAGAAAGACAGCGATGAAATTTCCATGGGCGATAAAGGTTTTATAAAGCCGGCCCAAATGGTGGTGATGGCAGGTAAAGGGGCGATCACGCTCCGGTCAAAAGAGATCCGCTATCAAAGCAGGACAGAGGCCCGTTTCCGCGGAAGGTTAACTCATCTCGGATGTTTGTACGGGGACCGGTTTGTACAGATTAAAGCCAGAGACAACGAGTACACTATTCCCCTCCATTATATCCGGAAGCTGTATAAAGCGCCCGACGGAACGCTTTGCGGAACTCTAAGGGTCAGGGTGGAGACCAGCAAGTGTGCGGCAAATATGCCCATAAGCGAAGCTGATATCGTATTTAAATTTATGTAATTTGCTGAATTTTATGTTTTTATTTTAGGACAAGTTAAGCTGCCTTAACCTGTGTTGTCCAACAGTAAGTTCGAAAAACCCCGGAAACTATATGGACAATAATTCCATATGGCAATTTAAAACGGATTTGCCGAAAAAATGCCAAGATTTTGGGTAGATTGACAATTATTGTAATCTTTGTTATGCTGTAGCCGTAAACAAGTCTCAGGAGTTGAAAGCGGTTATGAAGGTAGCCGGTTTTTTTAATCTATACGGTTAGAGATATCTAACCGGCTTTCGAAACGTATTTCTACTTCCGGACTTGGTGCTCCGGGGCGGAAGATGAGCAGGTATCTGCAAACCCATCGGCTTTACAGAATACAAGGACACGGCGGGACCACATGTTCCGCCGGCAACCGCTTTAAGAAAGGAGTATTCCAAATGACAAGAACAAAATCCATCAAAAAACTGGCCGCAATGATCGTGTGCGTGGCCATGCTGTTTTCACTTCTGGCAATTGGCGCCAGCGCACAGACCTTAACAACGGGTACTTATGTAAATGACACTACGGGTACCGATGCTTCGGGCAGCCCCATATACTTCTATGCGGTCAATAATGGACAGCCCGGTGCTGCGGCTCCGCACGGCAACAATGTTGTCAACAGTTATGACATTATTGACAATGGAGACGGTACTTTCGGAGCTGTTATCTATTTCCAGACAGGGCATGTGCAGCCTTATCCCGGCAGCCCCAATTACACTGTCATCGTAGAGAACTTTGAAACAGGCGGTGATATTGAAAGCCTGTTTGATGTTTCTGAGCAAACGGCCACTATTAGCGACATCACAGCTGCAATTGTTACCGATCCAGGCAGCGCCGACTATGGCAGAGCCGTTCTTCCGGTGATACTTTCATTTGAATATCCGGAGCTTGGCAGTCATCCCGGAGGACAGAATTTCTTCCTTAAGCTGGATCATTTTGACAGGTAACAACCAATTGGAAAATATAATCCCATGAACGGCATCGCCGCTCCGGATACAGAATAAGGCCGATGGAAAAAGAGGGCGGGGCACGGCCGACGTGTCCCCGGTCTTCTTGCTGTAAACTTGTCAAGTCAATTACTATCGGCTGAAAGCAGAAGGCTTTCAACTGTAATTGATTTTGGTAATATCGAGAGCAAAATGTGCTTTTCTTTTCTATATAGGCATGACTTCTTGTTCAGATCAGAAAAATTCAAGCATTCTTCTATTCAACTATTAAGCGAAATTCAATTTATCGAAAGGAGTAATCAATAAAACATGGTAAAATCAAAAAAAATACTGAGCCTGTTCCTGGCTGTCATTATGACGGTACTGATGCTGCTTCCGGCTACGGCAATGGCGGCAGAAGGCAATAATGACGGACTGCCGGAGGAGGTCTCAATTTCAACCGTATTTAACACTCCGGTTGAGGTGACTTCAGTCAGTGAGGCAGATTCTGCCTATTACATTTCGGCGGGTGTCACCGCCAATTACACGGAGGATTCCCTGTCGGCCCAGGATATAACCGCATATGAGGCCGGTTCGGACATGATTCTTTATACCGGCCCGGATTTTGCAGCTCCGGCCGCAGGACCTATAAATCTGGCAGTTGGCCCGAATATTACATACGTGAAGGTCGTCTCCCCAGAACCGGAAATTACGGCGTATTACACGCTGACTATATACAGGATGGGCGGATCAGACGTAACCGGTGTGAAGGTATCCCATTTGGGAGATTTTGTTACAAATGGAGGAACACAGAGTTTCAGCGCCGTAGTAGAGGGTGAGAATAACCCCGGCCAGGATGTATCCTGGAGCATTGTGGGAGAAGTTGTGACAGGTACCGCCATCAGTGTTGATGGCCTGCTGACCGTTGCGGCCGATGAAACTGCGGATACACTGACAGTCATGGCGACTTCGGCTGCTGACAGCGGTAAGTACGGCACAGCCGCAGTGGCGGTCATAAATGCCGAGGCTGTAGTGACCGGTGTGAAGGTATCTCCTTCCTCGGCTTCGGTGACAAAGGGAAAGACATGCAGCTTCAGCGCAGTGGTGGAGGGTGAGGATAACCCCGGCCAGGATGTGGTATGGAGCATTACCGGGGAAGCTGCCGCGGGTACGTTCATAAGTACAGTAGGATTGCTGACCGTCGCCGCGGATGAAACTGCCGATACACTGACGGTGGTGGCTACCTCTCTGGAGGACAGCAATAAATCCGGCACAGCCACAGTGACACTTGTGGCTCCGCTGGACAACGGAGTTTACTCCGTTCCTCTGAATTTCTATTCAGGAATGTACGCTATTGACAGCAAGAAACTTCTGACCAACGGGACTCCGGCCACCCAATTTGACAAACGTGCTTTGGTGAGGGCTGTAGACGGCGGATATGAGGTGACTTTGCAGTACAATTCCCACAGCATCTATGACTTTATACAGATAGTGGACCCGGAAAAGCTCAATGATGTAAAAGCAATTTTAAATAATCCGTCCAGCGGGTATGGCACTTTTAATGATTTTCCGGCAGGAAATTTCAACTGGCCGGCAGGACTGGGAGAACCCAGGACCATCGACCCGGCCGAGACGAGCTTTGTCTCACCGGATTTCAACAAATACTACTTGAAGGATGTTGAAATAACCCAGGCCGACGCCGATATAGACACAGGATACATCACCTTCCGGGTGCCGAATTTAACAGATGAGGTACTCATTAAATCCTATTCCAGGGCAGTATCCGTAAGCAACAATAGTCAGAGTATCAGACTTATCGGACTTATCATGCATTTCGATCCGTCACTGGCACTGCGGCTGCCGGATAGCCTGACTCTGGAGAAGGGCAGTCATACGCTGGGATATGCGTGGACAAATCAAGCTAAAAACTCTCTTGCCACTGCCGCACAGGTCGGCCGAATGGACGTAACCGGGACTGTTACCACAATAGGCATATTGCAGGATGCAGTGGCTGTTACCGTTGGCGACAGCGGCAGGCTTACGGCCACATTTACACTGAAACCGGACGATCCGGTAGTGAGCGTGGAAAGAGTGGTCTCGCGGGATATGGATCTAAATGCGGGCGCTGCCAAAGTAAAATTATACTGGGTTGATGCACATGGCAATACAGCAACTTATGAACCTTTGGACATAAGCAATGGATCCTTTACACTTACATACGAGGATATGGCATTTGGTATTCCATTGCGTATAAAAACCGCGTCAACGGGCTCTCAATATTATTTCGGCAGCCTCCGGCTTGATCCGGTGCAGGTGACCGAGGGGGTAAAGAGCGACAACGGAGTGAGGCTTGCCTACAGATCCAGCGCCATGTCGGAGAACAGTATTTTTGCAGCTCCAAGCTACATGGACTACGGGTCTTCGCGAAAGGCGTATCTCTCACAGGACAGATTTGACAGCTATACCGCTTATGGGGCAGTTATCAAAGGGGTTCCGCACTACCTGTTCTATTCTGTTTCCCTCACCTATGAGAATGAGCCTGTGACACCTCAGGAACCGGTCACACTGAGCTTTCCAATCCCTGCGGGATGGGATCCTGACAGGGTTACGCTGTACTATTTCGGAAACCTCAACACAAACAACCCCAGCTACAGCGTTGATTCCCAAAACAGGACCGTGTCCATAACCACCAAGAATGCCAAGGAAATCAATTCGGATTACCTTCTTCTTGAACGGGGACAGCCTGACGACCTGTCAAAGGTTGCCTCAGAAGACGGCCTGTACCGCACAAAGGTTTTCATAAAGAACGCAAATAAGGACGACGTCTCCATGAGCTCCTTCACCGTTGTGGGCAATAATGGCTACATAGAGGTGAAAAATGGCCAGAAGACGCTGTATTATGAAGCACAGCCCACTTCCGTGGGAGGTATTCCAGGATGGATGCGCAGGGCCTTCTATTATGACGGCTCTGAAATGAAAGGCGAGGCCAATTACCTTTCCTATCATGCAAAAGATGACGGAAGCCTTATGCTAAACGATAATTCCGATTATTATATGATATATCCGAAAAAGGTTGCCGTCCCGTTGCTGGGGACCGTATCCGGCGGATATTATAAAATCGGGTTCAACATTCCGGTCATGGACGGTCTAGGAGGCAATGACTCCAGCGACGGTTACCATGTAACCGCGGATGCGCTTCTGATGTTCCAGGGAGTTGAAAGAATCGGAGGAACCAATCCGTTGGCAGCCTACGACAGAACCATCATAAGGGCCCAGCTGGACAAGGCGGGGATGCTTCCCGAAGATGCCAGGAACGCTCTTGCCGCTGATGTTTCAAGGGCTCAAGCCGTATATGTAAACAGCGGAGCGACCTCGGAGGAGATCAAAGCCGCTGCGGACGCCCTGGCTGAAGCCATAAAGGCTGTGGAAGGCCTGGAGACTCCGGACATAAGCAGCATATATAACGGACAGAACAACAGCTATACGGTGACCATTACCTCACGGGATTCGGGAACCGTCAAGTACAGATTGAGCGGCAGTGAGAGCGGTGCGGGTGCATGGCTGAATTATACGGCGCCATTTGTGGTGGACAGCACTGACAATTCCATAAATCAGGGCATTCTGTATGTCTCTGCATATGCTGCCTCTCCGGATGGTACCAAGGATTCCGGGATAACTACCCTCAGACTGGATTTTCGTCAGGGCGGAGGCCCCGGTACTATAAGGGATGGTGAATACACAATTCCCGTCAACCTGTGGCACTCTGTGAATAACGAACCTTCCATGGGCAACAATGCACTGGCGCATACGGCCGCACTTGTGGTAAAAGACGGACAAGGCACGCTGCATCTGACCTTCAGCCCTCTGGAATTCATGAATATGAAGGGGTACCTGTCTCAACTGGACCTGCTTGACAATGTGGTGTTAAATGAAAACAACTATCCTGTAGCCTATGATCTGATTCCGGCTGCGGTTCTGACCACTTACGATGTGGTGGATGACTTCAACAGACCCGGCGGCTCAGATCCCAATTGTGCGGGAAAGCCATATCCCCATGAAATAACGGTGCCTGTTACACTGAATCAGGAATACACCTGGGCTCATGTTTATGTACCTATTATGGGAAGTATGGGCTTCGGCGACCAGGTGGCAAGGATCAAGCTGGATTGGAGCGGACTGGCTTCTGCGGGCCAGCCTGACCCTGATACGGCTCCGGTGAAGGAGATCGGTGACAACAACGGGGACGGTATAATCGACCTGACGGAAAACGACCTTTCCGACATTCCGGATCTCAATAAAAATATGAGCTTAAGGGCCGGCGCAGTGACTCTCAATATCCCGGCCAGGTATGTGGATCAGATGTTTAGCGGCAATTCAGGCGCTGCATTGCAGTTTAAAGTCAATGAAAGCCCGGAGGGCACGAAAAACGCCATCATAGGGCTTGTTGGAGACGGAGACAGGCTCACCGGCACTTTGGATATAAACCTGAGTCTGGGCGGACAAAACATCAGCAGTCTGGGCGGCAGGGTCAGGATCACCATCAGCCTGACGGCGGCTCAGACTGAAGTTCTCCGTAACGCAGGCAGCAGAAAGCTTTGCTATTATGATCCGGCTACGGGCAGGCTTACCGACATGAACGCAGTTTTTGACCTGACCGGAAAAACCGTAACCTTCTATACCGACCATTTAAGCACCTATGTTGTTGTGGCCTCGGAATCCGCAGGCCCGGGAGGCCCAGGGGGCCCCGGAGGATTACCCGGAAACAGCCACGGCCTGAAAAATGGCACATACAGCATCAGGGTGCATGCACTGCAGGAATATTCAAGCGACAGGTCCATGGCGGACCAGTTCTTCATTGAGCCCGCAGAGCTTGCGGTTTCAGGAGAGACCATCGGTGTAACTGCGATAATGTACGGTACGAAAAGCAGTGCGGAATTGCCGACAGGTATACGTATGAGCTACATCACATCCCTGCAGTATAAAAACGCCAGCGGAAACTGGGTGGATGCCGTGGGCTCCAGAAACAATTCTGCGGACACTATTACGGCCAGAATGACGGTCTCCGGCCTTGACGACATATATATGCGCGTAATGGTACCTGACTATATGGGAAATGATTACAAAGTATTCAGGCTTGTATTTGACAGGGGTTCCATCAAGGAAGGCGGGGTGGACTTCGGCAGCGGAATAGTCCCGCCTCTGGAAACCGGTGTTTACACTATAAAGGCTTCTGCGGATAGCGGCGGCTCCATAAGCCCCAGCGGAGACGTAGAGGTTAAAAAGGACGGGGATCAGACCTTTACCATCACGGCCGACAAGGAGCATGCCATTAAGGATGTGCTTGTGGACGGCAAGTCGGTGGGGGCTGTGAACACTTACAGCTTTACCAAGGTGAACGAGGACCACAGTATCAGCGCAACCTTTAATAAGACGGCGGTTGCGGCTGCTCCTGCTCCTGTTTTCAAGGACACGGCAAACCACTGGGCTAAAAATGCCATTGGCTTTGTAGTTGAAAAAGGAATTTTCAGCGGCACCTCCGCTACCACCTTCAGTCCTGACGCTCCAATGACGCGAGGCATGTTTGTTACCGTACTCGGACACATTCACGGCGTCGATGTATCAAAATATAAGACGGTTTCATTTACAGATGTGAACGCATCGCAATATTATGCTCCATATGTGGCATGGGCCGCTAAAAACGGAATTGTGAGCGGTGTGGGCAATAACAAATTTGCTCCGGACAATACGGTCACACGTGAGCAGGCCGCCACCATGCTGGCAAAGTACAGAGCATTTGCAGGCATTGACAATAAGGCTTCTATTCAGGAAAAAGAGGGTCTTGCCGACGGCCTTTATACTGTGGAAGCCACAGCGCTTAAGGAAAATTCCGACGAGCTGTCAATGTCGGACCAGTTCCTGACGGAAAAGGCCAAATTGACAGTAGCCGGCGGAAAGCTCAAGCTGAGCATGACCTGGCACGGCACCGGATACATCACCATGGATATGATCAAGGAACTGAAATACCAGCAGCCTGACGGCAGTTTCGTTGAAATTAACCGGACGGTCTCAGCAGATAAAATGTCCATGGAGCTTAGTCTCAATATCGCTGATATCAACAAGGCAACAGTCATTCAGGTTTACGTGCCCGCGGGCATGGGAGAGAGCCGGCCGAAATTCCGGCTGGTGCTGGACCCCGATACCCTGACGAAAGCGGCGGCAGCATTTGCAGACGACGCTAAAATAAGTCCCTGGGCAAAGGACAACGTTCATTCCATGCAGCTTGCCGGCCTGTTTAATGGTGACGACAACGGCAATTTCAATCCGCAGAATCCCATTACCCGCGCGGAAGCCGCTTCTGTTTTTGCAAAAAGCCTTGGCTTTGAAAACTGATATTTTATAAAGAAGCAATAAATACCGGCAGGCGGATGGAGAGTATATATCTCTGTCCGCCTGGCCGTGTATTACCAATATATCGAAGAAAGGGAAAATATGAAACGGAACTTATTATGCACAGCGGCTGTATTTATTATATTCATCTTAAGCAGTACATATATCCATGCCGCCGTGCCTGAAGATGGAGCATATATTGTGAATAATACGACCTATTATGTCAATCCGGATACGGGGGCGGCAGATGACGGCGGAGACACCTCAACAGGAGAGGGCATGTGCCGGAACGCCACCTACGAAAAAAGCCTGTACGGAGCTAAAGGAGGACAGCAGTATGTGATCCTGCGTATAAAACTCATTTCCTTCATTTCCGACATCCACTTTTCTGTTCAGCAGAAAAAGGGCGATGCCGGGTCTTATTCCGAAGTGGCTTATACGGTTGTGGGAGAGAATACAAAGGAGAACACGAAGGATTTCCGGTTTGAAGTACCGGCTGCCGATGTGCTCATAAAGCCCCGGTTTTTCGTCGGGCCCATGAACCGTGATGTCACATATTTTGTCGGGCTTGACATGGACTCTGCAAAAGAGGACGGAGGGGCATTTGCGGCTTTTAACGGAAAGGCGGCGGAAGCCAAGCCGACTGCTGCGACAACTCCGGCTTCAGGCAGCGCCCCGGGAAAAGATATTCCCGCCACAGCCGCACCTGCATCAAAAGGCGCGCCGAAAGCCGCCGATAACGAAAGCAGTCCTGAAAAAGCGGGTGAGGCACAAAATTCACCGGATTCATCGGCGGGTAATACAGCGGCAGAGCCTTCTCCGGACGGAAAGGCAACACAGGAGCAAAGTCCCGGAACGGGAAAAGACGGTTCTCAGGAAGTACTGGGCATTACGGGTTTTATGGATAATGGCGACCCCATGACGGTGGACGCAGACAGCAAGGAAGATAAGGATACCGGTACATCTCCGGGAGTGTTTGTATGGCCGGCGGCAGCGGTATTGTTAGTTGGGGGTGCAGCTGTGATTCTGG
>JAEWSZ010000117.1 GCA_023397905.1 Bacillota bacterium
ATAAACACGGGTCCTCTACTCCTGCATCCGAGAAAAATTCCAGCAGCTGCTGCCCCGCCGCCGACGGCATATCCGCCTTTGAAGGTGTAAACAGATATGCCAGCAGCATAAAAAACTTTCCTATGAGGCCCAGAACAAATTTGTATATATTTGATACCTGTCCCACTGACCCGGCCACCAGCAGGGCCGCCAGCATTATTCCCGCAAACAGCCGGTTGTTCTTCCGCTGGGTGCTGCTGATACCCATGCTGTTCTTTCCGAATCTGCGTGAATCATCCACTTGTCTCAGGACAAGCACTATAACGGCCGCCACTGTGGATGCGAAAATAGCGGCGTTCCCGAACAATGCCACATTGGGAGAACCTGAGGAGTATGCGTAAACTATTGCCAGGATTATATTCAATATTATGGCGCCTGTGGACGCCTGTACGGCAATATCCCTTCCGGAGGCCATATCGGACCTCACCCGTGAAAATATAAATATGCATATGACCAGCGTAATAAATCCGCCGGGGCTGAAGCCCGCCGCCAGCCAGGCTATGACTGCCGAGAGTGCGAAAGTCAGCAGCCGGTATACAAGGGTTCCGGGCTTAAGTTTGCATATGAAGCAGGCGCCCACCGCAACCGCGTTGAAAATACAGGCAATGGCAAACGCCAGCACCGGTGGGAGCGACAGCCTCAAAACCGTATATGTGGCCGGCATGAAAATTATTGTCTCCAGTAAAACCGTCACCGTAAATATCCCGAACATCACGCCACCCCGCTTTCAGCTATGGCCAGAAGCTCCACCTGATGGCCGTCGCGGCGCAGTTGGTATATTCCCTCTTCAATCTTTTCGTCCACGTACAAGGTCACGATTAAAACATCCGTGTCCTTGGGAATTGAGCTCCTCATATTCTGTATCATGGTATAGAAGGAAACCGTCCTGTGAAGCTGCAGCCGGGCCATGGCCTCCAATATGTCATACAGCTGAGGCTTGCTGCAGCGGGAAGGTATATGTACAAAATCCGTCATATCCCTGAAATGCCCGTTTGAACAAAAGCCCGTGGCAATGCCCTGCTTTATGGACCTTTCCACAATTGAAGCGCAGAAGTGTATTCCGAATTCTATCCGGGCGCATTCCTCCTCATTGGGAAACGGGTCCTGTTTGCTGCTGCTGTCAATATTGAAAAGAATCAGAATATTTGAGTTGGCCGAATAGTCGTATTTGTATACCTGCATGGAATTTGTCCTGGCGGTGGACTTCCAGCTGATGGAGGACATGGGGTCTCCCCACTGGTACTGGCGGACTCCCGCAACCAGAAAGGGGTCTGGATTGATAAACCGGCGGACCACCGCATCCCCCTGGAGAGAATGAAAGCACTCCCTCATCTGATCCTCACCCAGCGGGTTTGGATACACCAACAGCCTGGCATCATAGTCATACGCGATGATTTTATTAATAAAGCCGAAAATGTCCCCTGAGGTGATGGTGACGTTTCCCACATTGTAATCCCCCCGTTTCAGGCAGGTCACTTCATGGGTTCTTTTCAGCCTGTAATAGGGCATTATTGAAAAAACGCTCCTGTGATAGCCGCCCTGGGCAGTGTCCATATTTTTTGCAGACGCTATCTGCAGATTTGGACTGATCCTTGACTCGGCCTTCATCCAGGCAATTGGCAGAAAATTATTATTTTCGATATCCTCCACCATGTATATCTTCTCACCCTCAAAGGCAGAAGCCGTGGATACGCTTCTTTTATAGACCATCCCCCGCAGTATGAAAAATTTATACAGAGAAGTCTCTATCAATATCAGCAATGGCAGAGCAAGTACAATTTGCAGAAATAACATAAATTCCTCCCCGTCATGGCTTGCCATGATTTATCAAATGCAGGCCAACCGGCTCAATTGTCCTGTTCAAGCGGCACCGGGGCATGGGCCAGCACATCCGAAACAATTTTTTCGCCCGCATTGACATTTTCCGCCGAAAGCCCCTTGGGGATGATTCTATGGGCCAGGACCGGCACAGCCATGGCCTTCACATCATCGGGAGTGACAAAGGTCCTCCCTTTCAGCAGCGCAAAGACCTGTACCGCTTTGAGCAACGCCAGAGAACCTCTGGGACTTACGCCGAGATGGGCATTTGGATGTTTTCTGGTGGCTTCTGAAATTTTAGTTATGTATTCCAGTATGTCGTCGGTAACCTTTACCTTTGAATATATTTTTGACGCCTCCAGTATATCTTCTGCGGAGGCTACCGCCTTTAGCTCAATCAGCGGATTATTTTCCTTAAACCTTTTAAGAATAGCTATACCGGCCAGAGTGTCGGGATAGCCCATTGAGGTTTTAATAAGAAAACGGTCCAACTGCGCCTCCGGCAGCGGAAATGTCCCCTGGATCTCAACGGGATTCTGGGTGGCCATTACCAGAAAAGGTGAGGAAAGCAGTCTTGTGTCCCCGTCAATAGTCACCTGCCGCTCTTCCATACACTCAAGCATTGCGGACTGGGTCCGCGGCGTAGCGCGGTTTATTTCATCTGCGAGAACTATATTTGAAAACACGGGCCCCGGCCTGAATACGAAATTATTTTCCTTCTGGCTGAAAAAGTTTATGCCCGTCACATCAGAGGGAAGAAGGTCAGGCGTAAACTGTATCCTTCTGAAACTGCAATCCACCGAGGCCGCCAGCGATCTTGCGAACACCGTTTTGCCCGTCCCCGGTACATCTTCCAGCAGCATGTGGCCTCCCGTTATCACACAGACCATTGCCAGATCAATAATGTCTTCCTTGCCCACGATGACCTTGGACACATTGTCCCTGATCTTTTGAACCAACAAACCAATATCCTGAAGTTCCATATATCAGCCCATCCTTTGTATTCATGATTATTCCGCAAATAAAATTCTCCGGTTAAAGGAGAAAACCTGCAATATAATTAATTATAGCACAGCCGGTTGTCGACTGAAATCAATTCTTCAGCCCTTGATTGCTTCTCAAGTGAAATAATTCATCAATGAATTGCAGCATTCCGATCATACCCCGTACCGTTCTGTCGTCCAGGGACTTCCAGCGGTACTGGAAGCCTGCGAACAACGGGCACAGCTTGAATTTCTCAACGGAAATACAAGCCAACGGCCTTTTTCCGGTTTTATCCGTCTGTACGCAATAACGGCATCCGTCACATTTTTTAGTACAGGAAATCACAAAGTCTTTAACCTGTTGATTCATTTTTCCGCTGTTTTTCAATATCTCCCCAAAATAAGGTATGCGGAGAGTGATCAGAGGCTGATTTTTCCTGACTTCCTCATAAATCACCTCAATGCCGCCATGAGTACGTTCCGCCCACGCCCATTTCAGTTCGTCTTCATGTTTTCCATAGCTTTTTATGTAATCAAGGGAAATCTGATTATTGCATTCTTTATTATCTATGCGCTTGTACCCATTTTGCTCCAGAAAGTCAATGAGCCCGTCAAAGGAATTCCTGTCTGCAAACATATTGCCGAAAACCTCTTTGCTCCACGGCGCCGCCGCATCAAAAACGCCTCTTGAAAAAAGCATATACGGCTTTTGTCTGCCGTCTTTTGGAGGGTTTGCATTTTGAAGCGATATCCGGGCAAGCAGCTTTAATCCCCTGACATTGAAAGGGAACCCCAATACATACTCATTTTCTTTTTTATCCGTCTTCACGCCGAAAGCCGCAAGCTGTTTTATGAATGACGGTTTCAATTCCGCCTCCTGCTTGTCAACCGCCAGTATATTACCCTCTTCATGACCGTTTAAAGCTATGCTCCACAATACGGCCATAAATTCTTCCAGCTTTTTTATGACATTTCGGATCGCCGGAACCAATTCGGGTCTTTCTTTTTGCAATTCCCAGTCCCCTAAACCGTCATCGGCCGCAAGCTTAAATCCAAATATGGCCGGCTCCTCATATAGCCTTTCATAAATGCCCTTTATAAATTCATAAGCCGCTTTTTGTTCATCTGCATTTGCATATTCTGAGTCAATAGAATTAAAGGACGGGCAAGTTGCCAAAAAATAATATACGCTGCGCTGTGCCAGGTTTCCAAAGCTTTTATTTATCATGCTTTGCATAAAAATCCCCATTTCTTTTATGTATTTTCAATGCTTTCAAATCTTTTTCCGATCCGGCACCGCCGCTTTCCATTCTTTTTAACAGGATAAAATGTACTCAGCAGTTTAATATATTCCGGCAGACTTTCCACCTGGTGATTATAAAAATAAAAACTTTCTCCGCTGCATTTTTCATAAACCTTTCCATCTAGGGTATAGGTTTTCCTGAAATTGCATTTGCCGTTTTTATTAAAGCCGTTTTCACAGTGCCGCACTTTCCGTAAGCATATTCCGCCTCAAGCAGCTGCTGTTTTATAACTTTTATTCCTTTACCTTTTCACTCCTAATTCAACCATTTTCAGATAATGGGGAATGTCCCCGATACCAGGCTGCAATTTAAAGGCGGCTGAACAGCAGCCGCAATGCCAGCGTTCCTCTCCGCCGTACATATATCTTATTCCGCTGCGGCATGTGCCGTCTGCACGGTTATGACAGCCGGTGTCGGTGTACCTGAACATTTTTTTAATATCATCGGAACAATCTTCAATGTATTGCAAACACTTTTCTGCGTTGCGGATACGAAGAAACAATTGCAGCTCCGATTTCCAGGACATGAGTCTGAACATGTACGGGCCTTTATTTTCCATAACGGCCCTCTTATTGTAATAACAAAGATCAGGGCCCTCGTTCCAGCCTCCCCGTTCGTAGCAAAACCCGCGTTCTTTCATAACGCGGTGAAACTCAAAGACAAAATCCATATCCTTTTCACTGTGCATTTTGTCAGCAATATAATCCGCTTCGTAACCGAAATCCGAAGTATTCATATCATCCTTTAAAATGCGGTAATTCCATGACAGAAAGCTATTGCCGAAATGGCTCCAGCCCCCGGTTTGCTGTGTCTTTAAGACTTTTTTTGCCACGAGTTCCAATACGGTCAATATATTTGTATTATCAGGATAATCAATTATAAAGCTTTCAAGCTGCGCGGTGATTTTGCCATTCTTCAATCCTTCAAAAATAAACCCGTAATCCGTCAGCGGTTTCAGCATTGCGGAGGCATTTTTTACATTATTGATTTTTCTATAATTACCGCAATTGACGGTAAAACGCCCATCTCTGGTCTCCCCGCTTCCGAACAAAAAAAGGAGCAGGTAAAAGGGGCGCCAGGCCGCGGTTCTTGATTCCCCTGCTTCCTTGGAACCATAGCGGTAGTTTTCAGGGTTATACACAGGCATGGAAAATAGTTGGGGAGATTCGGAAATATCCGTCAATATCTGATAGAACATTTCCCATATATACCGAAAAGCTGCTTCAAACTCATCCTTGCCGAGTTCTTTGAGAAAATCCGGATGTATATCCAAGTTGTCTGGAATATCCACCATCTCGTTTCTCCTGATAAGCGCCCATTCGTTTATTATGTAGTCTGACATACTGTTTACCTCACCTTGCACTCAGCATTGTTCTTGCTCACGCAAAGGCTCTTACGGCCCTCATACATTATTTTCTCTTATTTCTATATATTACCATGCATAACTTGACAGCAGTGTGTCAAGTATTACCGGATCACATTTTAACTTTATTCCCATAGTAGCATACCCATTATTTAATTACAATGAAATCCATGTATGTTTCCCTCTTCCAGTTTTATTTGTCATATTTCTGAATTTCTTTATGTTTTTTGCGTTTTTCCTTTCCGAAAATTTCGTACAGTCCCATTGCCAGCAGGAAAACTCCGAATATCCTGCGCAGCAGCTCTCCGTTCATGGCCAGCGCTATTTTTGAGCCCAGGACCGCTCCTCCCAGGCCGAATATCAATATGGGAATACCCTTTTTAAAATCAACGCTTCCGCGCTTTATATGTATTGCCAGCGCAACTATAGCCGTGGGAATAAAAAACAGCAGATTCACACCCTGGGCCACATGCTGCTCGGGTTTCACAAAAAGAACAAGAGCCGGGATCAGAATGGCTCCTCCTCCTATTCCCATACCGCTGATAATCCCAGCTGCCAAACCTATCAGTATTACTATCATCTGGTCTTCCTCTCTTGAAATATAATAAAGAAAAATTTTTACCGTCTGCCTGGTTTATGCCTTTAAGGCTTTGCTGCTGTACTACTTCTGTACTACTAGTACTTCTATACTTCTCCTGCACTTCCATTTTCCGGTTTTATTCTGATTTCTGATTTCTGAATCCTGAATTCTGCTTTTCCTACTTTTCCGGTTTTGCTGTCCTCCTTAAAAAATCATTCTGACTGCGGCTATTATCATGAATATCCCAAAGATTTTCCTCAGCAGCCCCGTAGGGCATTTATTCAGAAGAAATGCCCCTATTGCGCCGCCTGCCACCCCTCCTGCCATAGCCTTCCAGGTGATATTCCAGTCCACAAAGGATTTTGTCACATAGAAATAGGTGCTTACCAGTGTCAGCGGCAATATGATCAGCAGGGCCGTGGCATGGGCCCGGTGCTCTTCTTCCTCCAGCAAAAACACCATGGCCGGAACCACTATGGTGCCTCCTCCCGAACCGAAAAGGCCGTTTGCCACTCCCGCCGCCACGCCGGTTCCGATATATTTAAGTATTTTCAGGGCTTTGCTTGATGGGATCATATAAACCTCTTTAAATTGTGTCTATTTGATATTGTTTTGAAAAAAAGTTTTAATATGCAGAAAAATAGCTTTATCCTGCTTGTAATTTTTTCTTCATTACCATAAAGCCAAGAACAGATGAAACCTTCCATTCAATTTAAAGCTGCTTTCAACCCATAGTAGTTGACTTTGATCCGGAGATAATATAAAATTATAGTGAGTACTCACTCATTATATATAATAAAATCTACGCACACAAACATACTCAATAATAACCTCAAGTTTATTTCAAAATACATGCATTCCGCAAAGTTGCGGGCATGCACTATGTACTTGAGAAATATACAAATTGGAAAGGAAATCGAAATTCATGAATTCAAGCATTGATTTATCAGACCTGGATCTGCCCGACAAGGAAAAAAGGATTCTGGAGGCCGCAATACAGATATCAAATGAAAAGGGTTTTTCATCCGCCACCACAAGCGAAATAGCCAGAAGGGCCGGCGTTGCCGAGGGTACTATCTTCCGGTACTTTCGGACAAAGAAAGATATTCTCCACGGCATCATGCTCCAGGCCATAAAAATCTCTGCCGACAAGGTCATGCTGACTTCGCTGCATAAAATATTCAGGAACGAAGAACAGAAGGATTTAAAAACCGTCCTGAAAGAGATACTTTTAGACAGGCTTGCACTCGTGCAAAGATTTTTCCCCATGTTCAGGGTGCTGGTCAGCGAAGCGCTTTTCCATGAGGATATCAGAGAAGCCTTATACAGTAATCTTTTGAGCAAAATAGAGCAGAATATTATTCAGTTTTACAGGGATATGGCCGCCCGCGGCCAGGTCCGCAGCGATATAGATCCTATGATAATAATGAGAAGCATTGTGGGAAATTTTATTGCCTTCATCGGCCAGAAGATGCTTTTTACAGATAATTTCAAGCTATCGGACAGCCAGAAGGAAATCGAAGATATGATTTCCATAATAATTGAAGGTATCTCGCCTGAAAAGCTTTAAAATGAGGAGGCTTAAAGTTATGGCTTTTGCAATTCACGTTGAAAACCTTACCAAGAAGTTCGGCAGTTTTACCGCCGTCGACAATATAAGCTTTTCTATTCCCAAAGGGAGCATTTTCGGTTTTCTGGGGCCAAACGGCTCCGGGAAGTCCACCACCATACGCATGCTGTGCGGAGTGCTTCATCCCACCGGCGGAAAAGCCATCATACTTGGCCGGGATGTGACAAAAGAAACCGAAGCCGTAAGGCAAAGCTTGGGATACATGAGCCAGAGATTCAGCCTGTATGAGGACTTGACCGTTGAGGAAAATCTCGATTTTTATGCAGGGGTATACGGCCTGTCCAAAAACATCACAGCCAGCAGGAAGAAAGAGCTCATAGCCATGGCAAACCTTACCGGCAAGGAGAAAAGCCTGGCAGGCACGCTTTCCGGTGGCTGGAAACAGAGACTGGCCCTGGGCTGTTCTCTGATACACAGGCCGGAGCTGCTGATCCTTGACGAACCCACCGCAGGAGTTGATCCGGTGTCCAGAAGAGTTTTCTGGGAGATAATCCATACCCTTGCGGGCCAGGGCATCACCATTCTGGTTACCACCCACTATATGGATGAGGCTGAAAGCTGCAATACTGTGGGTTTCATACTTAACGGCAAATTGATGGACATTTCCTCTCCGCGTGAACTCATTGAAAAAGAAGGTGTCCGGAATCTTGAGGATATATTTGTCAAATATGTGGAACGGGAAACCGGACAGAAGGTTTCCGGCGGCCTTAAGGGCTTGAATTTTCTGAAAGAGGGGGATAACAGCCATGAGCATGAATAAATCAGGTTTCAGCTTCAAAAGATTTATGTCCGTAATAAAAAAGGAATTTATCCAGGTCAGACGTGATCCCATCAGCCTCCGGCTCCCATTTATTATGCCCATAGTAATGATGCTGCTTTTCGGTTATGCCGTGAATACCGAAGTTGACAAAATTCCCACAGCTGTTTATGACCGCAGCAATACGGCCGAAAGCAAAGCCTTTCTTGACAGGTTCACCGATTCGGGCTACTTCATTACCACAGAGAATGTCCACAGTGAGGACAGTATCAAGCATCTGATAGAAAGCGGAAAAGTAAAAGCAGGGCTTATTATTCCCCAGGACTATTCCGAAAAGGTTAGGAAAAATGAAAGCGCCGAACTCCAGCTCGTCATTGACGGCTCCGAGCCCACTACGGCACGGACAGCTCAGAACAGCGGACTTTTGATTTCACAGATGTATTCGAAGGAATATATATCTGAAAATCTGGTTAAATACGGCATCTCCCCGGATAAACTGCATGGAATTTCCGTCAAAACAGATGTTTGGTACAATCCTGACCTTGAAAACAGCAAGTTTACCATTCCGGGGCTGGTTGGATTGATCCTTCAAAATATAACTATTATGCTCACCGCCTTTGCACTGGTCAGGGAAAAGGAGCGCAGTACCATTGAACAGCTCATAGTCACTCCAATAAAGCCATCGGAGCTGATTCTGGGAAAACTGATCCCCTATATAGCCATCGGATACTCCGGTTTTCTGTTTTCACTTGCCCTATGCGTATGGGTCTTTAAGGTGAGTATTGCAGGTTCTTTGGGATTGCTGCTGCTTTTGGGCTTCCTGTTTGTTTACTGCTCGCTGTCAATCGGAATGCTGATTTCAACCTTTGCCAAAAATCAACTGCAGGCTATGATAGTAATGATTTTTGTCCTGCTGCCCAGCATCCTCCTGTCCGGCTTCATATTCCCAAGGGACGCCATGCCTGCTGCAATAAGCTATATAGGCTATATCATTCCTCTGACCTATTTTCTTGACATCATAAGAGGCGTAATGCTCAAGGGAATCGGTATGGCATATCTGTGGCAGGATACGGCGGCTCTTTTGCTTTTTACCGTTATCATACTTTTTATCGCCACCAAACGCTTCCGAAAGAGCCTGGACTAGTCCCATTTATATATTTCTGAAGTCTGAGGGGGAATATCCAGCAAAGCTTTTGAAGGATTTTGAAAAATAATAGACGTCGCAGAATCCGGTTCTCAGCGCAATTTCATTTATCTGGAGATCCGTTGTCTTGAGAAGGTATTTCGCCCGTTCTATCCTCATTTTGTTGATATATTGGATGGGCGGAATTCCCATATACTTCTTAAATATGTGGGTAAAATAATTGGGATGGAAATGGACCAGACTTGCCAGCACTTCAACGGTGAGATTCTCTGAAATGTGGTTCTGGATATACTTTAATACGCTGTCGATCTTTTCTATGGAAGCAAATTTTGAGAAGTTGAAGCTCTCAAGCTCCGCCTTTTCCAGGTAGTAGGCAATGATCTCCGTAAGTATGGCCTTTTCCTTCAATATCATATAAAGCTTTTGACTGTCCTGGAGCGAAATAAGCTCTCCGAAAAGCTTCTCCAGCCTCCCGCAGTCGTCTACGTCGATGATATAGGGAAGCTTAAAAAAGTCAAATATATTTATATCGCCTATTTTGGCAGTAAAGTGGCACCAGTATTTCTTAAAAGTATTACTGCTTATGGTGGAATAGGACTGCCTGACTCCGGCCGGCATCAGCACCAGCTGCCCCTTTTGGGGATAAAACTCCCTGTCCAGGATTTTGACCATGCCTTCTCCGTCGCATATAAAATAAAACTTGTTGAAGTCGGAAACATAGTCGTCTTCGTGCCAGCCCTCCCAGCAATGCGTGTAGGCCGAAACAATTATGTCCAGTTGAAGATTGTCCAGAAAACCCTTCTGAAACTGTGCGCCATTTCTGTCCATAGCTATCCTGAATGCCTCCCGTGAGCACTGTCTTAAACCATTTTGCAAACCATTCCGGAAGCCCTTCTTGGTAAACCGTCCAAACAAATTAGATTTACACAAAAATCACTTCAATTATTCCATTCAATTCTAGCACCTATCAGATAGAATATAAACAAATATTTTTTCGGAGGTACAAAAAAATGTCTGAGACCAATCCATACGTCAAAGAGCGGACAGAACGCACAAAATGGTTTCTGCAGGCGCGTTTCGGAATGTTCATACACTGGGGCCTTTATGCTATCCCTGCCCGGGGAGAATGGGTCAGGAGCAATGAAAGAATCAGCATAGAAGACTATCAGAAGTTCTTCGACCAGTTCGATCCTGCCGCTTTCGACCCCAGGCAGTGGGCCCGGGCCGCCAAAGACGCAGGCATGAAATATGCCGTTCTGACAGCAAAGCACCATGACGGTTTCTGCCTTTTCGACAGCAAGCTCACCGATTACAAATCCACCAACACCGGATGCGGCCGGGACCTGGTGAGGGAATTTCTCGAGGCCTTCCGGGCGGAAGGCCTGAAAGTCGGGCTGTACTATTCCCTGCTGGACTGGCATCATGAGGATTACCCCGCCTATGAGGACAAGATCCATCCCATGCGGGGAAATGAGAAGTTCAAGGACATCGAGCAGGATTTTTCAAGATATGTGGATTACATGCACGGCCAGGTCAGAGAGCTGCTTACCAATTACGGAAAAATCGATATCATGTGGTATGATTTTTCCTATGACCATATGTCCGGAGAGACCTGGAAGGCTTCCGAGCTGATCAGGACGGTCCGTGAACTCCAGCCCCATATCATCATCGACAACAGGCTTGACGGGAGCGATTCCATAAAATCCTCCAATCCGCTTGCTTACGCAGGGGATTTCGCTTCGCCGGAGCAGACCATTCCTTCTGAAGGCGTGGTGGATGAAAACGGAGACTCCATTCCCTGGGAAGCCTGCATCACTCTGAACAACAACTGGGGCTACCACTCCTCCGACAGGCAGTACAAATCCGCCAAAGTAGTTATCCGCAAGCTGGTGGAGTGTGTAAGCAAAAACGGCAATATGCTGCTAAACGTAGGCCCCAACGCCAAAGGTGAGATTCCGGAAGAGTCGCTTTGCATACTGCGGCAGGTGGGAAAATGGATGAAGGAAAACGGAGAGAGTATCTACGGCTGCGGTTCATGCCGGCTGCCCAAGCCCGACTGGGGCCGTTTTACCCGGAACAGGGAAAACGGACTGATTTATGCCCACATATTTGAAGAGAGCATTGGGGCCGTGTGTGTACAGAAGCTGGCCGGCAAGGTCAAAGAGCTCCGCCTCCTGAGAGACGGCTCGGAAATATTAATGGCAAAACCCTGGAACACTACCCATTACCCCGAGGATCTGTTCTTCAACTTCGGGGCTCCCGAGTCCGCCACATTTCCTCTGCCGGATGAGACCGACACGGTGGTCCGGCTGGAATTGCTGTAATTAACCGGCCTCCCCATTCAGAAAAATCAGTGGCAGGTGTAAAACAGGACGGGTATGATATGTGAAAGTCGAATTTTTTTCACGCACATTGCATATGCCATCAATTTTACCCCGGCCGCTGGTTTTATTTTTATTCGAAAATATGCTAGAATAAAAGCAAATTCAATTATTATGGCTGAAAGTCAATGCTGATTGAACTTATGAAAGCCATATCATGCAAAGGAGCCGGTTTATGACTAAAATGAGGCCTCGCAGCATAAAATCAATTGTACTCCTTATACTGGTTTTGCTGCCTGTAGTTTTCGGCAGTCCGGGGTATTATTCCGCAAGCGCTGCGGATATTGCGGTCAAAAAGACCGATCTGGTGCCGGTTACCGATTACAGCAAGGATTTCGCAATCGAAATGAAATACGCCACCTGCGACAATTTTGTAAATAAGGCCATGTACCCGTCCCCCACCTGCGTTCTCACAAAAGGCACTCTCGACAAACTGATAAAGGCAAATGAGCTTGTGGGAAAGCAAGGCTATTCCATTAAAATCTGGGATGCATACAGGCCTCTCAGCGTACAGAAAATCATGTGGGACGCCACGCCTGATAAAAATTATGTGGCCAACCCTTACCGTTCGGGTTCAAAGCACAACAGAGGGGCGGCTGTGGACATTACCCTTGTGGACAAAAACGGAAAGGAGCTCCAGATGCCCACCGGATTTGACAATTTTACCTCCAGGGCCTCCCCTAACAGCAAGAGCATGACCACCCAGCAGAGAAAAAATATGACCATGCTGGCAAAAGCCATGACCGCCTCCGGCTTTAAGCAGCTCAGCACCGAATGGTGGCACTTTGACGATACCGACTACGCCTCCTATAAAATACAGGACGTACCTCTCAGCAAATTTGACAAAACCGATTACACTCTCAGCAACGACACGATCTCCGGTCTGAAATCCATTAAAAATTCCGGAGCCTCCCAGTTGATCGTGGTAACCGCCCAGATAAGCAACACCTCATACGCCATGATAAGTACATATGAAAAAAATAACGGCCAATGGGTATGCATACATAAAAATATTGCAGGCTATATCGGTGTCAAGGGTTTTTCGGCCAACAAGACGGAAGGGGACAAAAAGACCCCTGCTGGCGCTTTTAAAGTCGGCACCTGCTTCAGCAAAACTTCGGGGATTGCAACCGGCCTGGATGTGTATAAATATGACTCAAAGGACGTATGGGTGGACGACCCCGCTTCAAAATACTATAACACCCATCAGAGAGAGCCCGCCAACGGCAGGTGGAAGTCCGCTGAAAATTTCAGCAAAACGGCAAACGGCATTTATGACGTCTTTTTCAACATTGAATACAACACCCCGGCAATAAAAAACAAGGGCAGCGCTATCTTTTTCCACATAGCGAATCCCAATATGCTGCTGAAGTACACAAACGGCTGCGTGTCAACCGACAGAACCAGCTTTATGTCCATAGTGAAATGGCTTGACAGGGACAGAGCCCCGGTGATACTTCTGGGTTCCATGCCAGACATTGTAAAATTTTAATTGTGTATTTTTCAAATAGCTTTTATAATTTATAGTAACGATTGACAGCCGGACCGCAATCCGTAAAAGCACAAAGCCCGTGGGCAAAGCATAATAAAACTCCTGTTTGGGCAATGCGGTTAGAAGGCATAATGTTTTACAGATGATTATTTAATTTAATTAATTACTCCCGGAAGGATTAATTTGAGGTATCTATGGATAATAATACAAATGTTCTGTTCAAAAGTAAGTTTTTCAGGTACGGGTGTTACCTGCTGCTGACCCTGCTGATAATATTCATGTTTGGGAAAATAAACTTTTTCCTTTCCCCATTCAAGAGTTTTATTTATTCCATCATCTTCCCCTTGTTGTTCGGCGGCCTGCTGTACTACGTTCTCAGGCCTCTGGTTAATTTGCTGGAAAAGGGGAGGGTACCCCATCTTGGAGCCATCCTGCTCTCCTTTGTGATCGTGTTGGCGGCCCTGGCCCTTCTGAGCAGCTATACGGGCTCCATAATCAAATCGCAGTTTACGGATTTTGCCCAGAGCATGCCCGGCCTTTATGAGAAGGCCCAGAAAACCGTGGATGATTTTCTGAACAGCAATTTGTTGAGTTATTTTGACTTTTCACAGTTCCAGAATCAGGACCTGGCCTCCCAGATTTCAAAATTTGCACAAAATATCGTGACAAACCTGGGAAAAGGCACCATCAATTTTATCAGTGCCGTAACCAACGTGGGGTCTGTAATTATAATCCTGCCCATTATCCTGTTTTACTTTCTCCTGGACGGGAGAAAATTCATGCCGAGTGTGGTCAGGTTCGTCCCCGTATCACACAAGGACAACGTCAGAAAAATGCTGACAGACATCGACTATGTGCTGTCAAATTACATTGCAGGGCAGCTGACGGTGGCTTTCTTTATCGGAGTCCTCATGTACATAGGCTATCTGATCATAGGCTTGAAATATTCTCTGATACTGGCCATATTTGCAATGATCACCTGTATTATCCCATTTTTCGGGCCCTGGATAGGAATTATTCCGGCCATTTTGCTTTCCCTTGCGGACAACCCCTTTATGGCTGTAAAAATATTGATCGTCATGCTGATCGTTCAGCAGATCGACAACAATTTCATATCCCCCCAGGTCATGAAAAAAAATATGGACATACACCCTCTGACCGTAATACTTCTGTTGATGGGAATCATCCCCATATTGGGTTTTATAGGCCTGATAGTGGTCATTCCGCTGTACTCGGCAATTAAAATAACCGTCAGAAACATAGTTGAAATGTACTACCCAAAATACGCAGTCACCCTGGATCTGGATAAGCCAAAGGAGCCCGAAGGCGAAAAGAAGAAATCCTGGAATTTTGACTTTCTGAAAAATATCAAGCTGCCCTGGAAGAAGAAATAATGCTAGCCTTCAAAATTTATATTTAATTCCACGACCTCGGACCGGCTGCCCAATCTGACGGCAGGCCCCCAGGTGCCGAAACCGCAGGATACTACCAGATTGAAGCTTCCGTCCCTGAAATATCCGTTGTCCTCTTCAAACATCCTGCCTGTAATAAGATTTATGGGGAAAAACTGCCCGCCGTGGGTATGCCCCGACATTTGCAGGTCAACCCCCGCTTTTCTTGCTTCGTCAAGTCCGGAAGGCTGATGGTCCACCACGATCACAGGCAGGCTTTTGTCCGCCTGAACCAGCAAATCGTCAAGCTTCGCCCTTTTGAAGCCGGGATTTTGCCCCGACAGGTCCTCTCTTCCGGTCAAATAAAAGCTGTCCTCCACTTTTATGGTCTTATCTCTAAGAACTGTCACTCCGGCCTCTTCAAGCATGGACTGTATCTCGTCCGGGGAATTTGAAAAATGCTCATGATTTCCCATTGCAAAGTAGACCCCAAGCCTGGAATTTATATTTTTCAGCTCTTCCAGCATATTACCGCGCTTTACGGGTTCAAGGGCGCCGTCGATCAAATCTCCCGCAATGACCACTATATCCGGCTCCATGCCGTTAATGAGCTTTACTGCCTCTTTCAGCCTGTTCCTTCCTATGATCTCTCCCAGGTGCACGTCCGAAATCATGGCGCATTTCAGCTGTTTTACATCTCCGGCTTTTTTGTCAATGCTTATGTCATATGAGGTCACTTTGGGCGTTATTGCGTAAAAGGTCCCAGCGGACAGCGCGACCGCCACTACTGCTATCACAGCAACAGCCACAAGCCACCCGTTGCTTTTAAGGGACTGCGGAAACATATGGAATTTTTTATCCAGAAGCCTGAATATGTCTATTATCACCACAAGGCTCAGCAGATACACAAATGCCGCCATCCAGTATCCGCCCAGAATACTGAAAACACGTTCAAGCTTTTCCGGCAGAAACCGCCTTCCCAGCATCCCTATAAAATATATGGACGAGAATGCAAATACAATTATCCAATAAATAATCCGGTTTATTTGGAACTGGGCACCAAGGCTCTGCAATCCCCGTAAACCTATATAAAAATTTAAAAGGCCGTAAATCAGCACAACTATTCCTAAAAAAAAGTATTGCATTATGTAACTCCTTATTAGCTTGCTTTCCCTTACTTTGACGGATACTTAAATATTTGACAATTATAATGTTTTTATTGCAGACCTTAATTAAATATTATTATCTTTGTTATACGATCAGCCTGAGGGTCACAATATCATAGGGCTTCAGCTCAAGCTCAAGGGCTTTTCCGTTTTCAGCCGGAACAAGCGGCCTGGAAGCTATATTATTTTCCAGGATATCACATTCAAACACATTCCTGACCGCATTGACGAATACAACGGACCTTTTGCGCCCTACTCCTCCGGTCTCCCGTATTCTCAATATATAGCCCTTCTGATCCTCGGCGCATTTCAAAGCTGTGATCTCCACGGAATCAATATCTGTGGCCAGCAAGCCCGCGGTCCTGTTATCACTGTCTTTAACCTCTTTCAGATAGGCCGCCGGCAGAGGCGTCAATGCGCCGTTTGCCTTTTTATTGGCATTGATATCCTGCCAGTTCCCGCTGTGTGGTATAAGCCTGTAACGGAAGCTGAAATCCCCTCCTATCCACTGTGGGAAATTTGTCCCCCACTGATTATTAAAGGCGTTGAAATAAACATCCGGACTGGTGGGAACATAATCCTTTGAATACCTCTCTATTCCCTTTTCACCGATGGATAAAAGAGGAGTGTCATAGGGAATGAACAGGATGCCCTCATCATTTCCGGCCCTGTCCTTGTCCGTGACGTCCACCCACTTTTCACAGCAGTACAGCACATGGTTGCAGTCCTTCATTATGTCCTCAGAAGGGTCAATGACGCTGCCTGACTTATTTATCCTGTATGAAGGAGCCGCCGCATTCAAAGGGAATACAAAATGTCCTGCCTCCGGACACGGAGTCTCCTGCTTGTTCTTTATATCATATTCAAGGTCCACACCCTCGCCGTCCTTCCACAGGGTCAGCCTGAGAATCACAGTCCCGGCGTTTCCGAACTCCTCCAGACTTTCTCCGGCTATAGCGTATTTAACCGTTATACTGCCGTAAGCCCCGGTATTTTCAAGCTGCGCGCCCGTAAAGCCATGGGTATAGGTGTGATGCTTCATGTTAAGCGGATACAGCGGCTTTCCGAAATCAGCCAGGTACCAGTCCTGCAGGTCGAAGGCGTAATCCCTCACATACTCAAAAACCTCCCGCTTGGAATATATGTCATACACATACTGTCCGAAATCCTGCTGTGAGCCCGAATTTACCCAATTCTTCCCCGTGGCCTTGTTTATGAGGCTCAGTATCCTTCCCGAGGTTTTTTCCACCTCAAGCTTTATGCTTTCATTTTCAAGATTCAGCGTTTCCTGGGTCTCATAAGCCAGCTGCCGTCCTGTGTCCGCGTTTTGTCCGGCAGTCTGCCCGGAAGCGTCTATTATTTTAAAAACCTTATAGGACAGTGCGGGTATGTCCTTTACGGCAAAGCAGGTCTTTCCGTCCAGAACAACAGCCCCGGATATTTCATTGCTCTCCTGGTCCAGCAGGACGGATTTTGCCCCTAGTGCGGGATCGGCTTCAATGAGCCCGTCCCTTTTTACACTCTGGGTATTATATACCTTTATATATTTCATACCGGCGGCAGAGCTTCCCTCCGGGAATTCTCCAAGCACAGCCTTCTGAAGCCGGTCCACACAGTCGGCCGCCTTATCCACATAGCCGCTCTTTTCCTGCCAGGACTCCTGTATCCTGTTAAACTTGCCCTGTCCCTTTATTTCCTTAAACTGTTTCTTTCCGTATACCCTTCCGCCGAATTCTTCAGTATTTAAGGCGAGCTTGGTGTCCATGCCCCAGGTGTGCTCTCCGAACAAAAGCATGTTTTCATATGCCTCACGTATGTATTTTCCGCAGTCCGGCAGGGTTTCATTTCCATATATCCCCTCCAGCGCCATTGCCGCCTCAACGGCGGTCAGCCTGTTTCTAAGAGCCCTGATCTCAGACACCTTTTGGGGATAGGTCCCGACTCCGTGTATCCAGCAATCGGCCAGATCCTTTTTGATCACAGGCAGGTCCAGCTCCTGCTTTTTCAGTTCTTCATAGAAGTCGTCCAGAGTTCCGAAGCGCACTTCCGTATCAGGGCTTTTCTCCCCGACTTCCTCCAGAATGTTCTTTATCACTTCGGGGCCGTGGGCTCCGTGATTATCTCCTGTGCTCATCATGGCAAGCCATATGGGCAGATCCCATTCCTCCGGAGGAAATACTCCGCTTCCGTAGTCGCCTTTTGAGTAGTATGTCAGCACCCGGCTGCCGTCAGGTCCTTCCCAGTAAAAAAGGGACGGCACATCCGGAGGTGTGGAACAGGGGTTGCAGCCCAGATGGAGGAATTTTATCCCCGCTTTATTAAGCAGTGAAGGCAATATCCAGGTATGCCCCGGCACATCTGTCATTTTGGCGCTTACGGGAGCATATCCGTACTTTTCCGAAAGACGTTTTGACGTATACATCCCTCTGATAAATTCTTCAAGGCCGCAGAATTCCGTATGTGTGGTAAAAGGCAGTGCATGCCACACTATCTGCTTTTCTTTTACTAGGCTGTCCAGCCCCGAGGAATCCCGGTCCAATACATATGTAAGAGGCCAGGAAGGCATTGTCCACACATAGGGGTGTTCAGGGTCCAGCTGTTTTGATTTTATACAGGTATCAACCGCATCCGGCACCATCTCCCCTGTATATTTTTCCTTGATTTCAGATGGAAGAGCTGTAAAGCCTATGTCAAAGTGTGTTTTAAATACCACGAATATTTTTTCAACTTTCTTGTTCTGCATATGGTTCTCCTTATTTTCTGCTGATTATATTATGAATATAAATAGTATACCATATAAAGCCGAAAAGCTCTAAAGTTTTAGCATTCATATATTTTTCGGATCAGCCTGGTATTGATCAACTCGGTTACAAATTGTTCCTTGTCATAGCTGTTTGGCAGGACCACATAAAATCTCACTATCACATTGTAATCGCTGTCGTTTTCAAGGAACTCTATATTTTTCATGGGAATGTTGTAATTGCCGAGAATACTCCTGATCCCGTCGATTTTCTCAGGTATGTAGTCCGCGTAAATATAAAAGCTGTTTTTCATTTTTCTGTTCAGAAGCTTTGTCTGCATTCTTTTCAAAGTCATCAGTGTCAAATAAATAAGAATGGTGGCAATTATTGCCCCTTCATAATAACCTATTCCCACAGCAATACCCACGCATGAAACCGCCCAAAGGCTCGCCGCCGTCGTCAGGCCCTTCACGCTGAACCCCTCTCTCATGATCGTTCCCGCTCCCAGAAAACCGATGCCGCTTATTACCTGTGCCCCCAATCTGGCAGGATCGGCATTGGTCTGTCCGCTATAGCGTATAAACATAAATTCCGAAGTCAGCATCACCAGCGCCGAACCCACGCAAACCAGTATATGTGTTCTGAAGCCCGCAGGCCTGTGAAGGTTTTCCCGCTCATAGCCGATCACTCCCCCCAGGATCAGCGCAAATATCAGCCTTAATGTGCGCTCCAGATAAAACAAGATCTCTCTCTGCTGAAATATTTCTTCCATAAAATGCACCAACCCCGCCTCCCTCTGCAATCCTTATACAGTGGTCGTTCTGATTCTTATATCTGATTCTGTTTATAAAACAACCGCCCATATGGATTTTATATCCTGTGGGCGGCTGTATGATATTTCTGTTAAATCCCGGCTTTTGTCCGGCACTATTTCAAGGGCCGGGTCTGTCTGTTTGCCGGTCTGTATGCTATTTGTCGGCCTTAAAGGCGTCAACCTGCTTCTGCACCTCTTTTATCAGCTCATCAATTCCGGCATCCTTGGCTTTTTTCAGCATTTCAGCCTTTTTGTCGTCGTATTTGACCAGGCCCTTCTGCATCATATAGGAATACTGGGCATGTACTGTCTGCAGCTTTGCGGCCGAATCCTTCCATGCGGGAATATCCATATCGAAGCTGATTCCCAGAAGAGGAGACTGTATTGCCCCCTTATCCCAGTTCTTGATTACATCCAGGTAGGACGGGTCAAGATTTTTGCTGTATCTCTGGAATCTCAGGTCTGTCCAAATGTAGCTGTTGGGGAAATATTCATTTTCCTTGGTAATCCCTTCATAGCTCACAGCATCGCCGTCCAGCTTATAGTTTACATCCTTTACGCCGAAGGTGTAGAGGTCATAGTTTTCCTGATTGGTCCTCACCCAGTTTATAAACGCAACCGCCTCATTTACATGCTTGCTCTGCGAAAAAATGGTAATTACGTTGTCCACGCTGGTCTGGATATACCTTGGCTGTTCAGGATTAAAGGACACGATTTCAATTTTTCCCGTAGGATTGGTTTCATGGAACTTGTCGATTTTTTCAGTGGGCCACATTGCATTTGCATAGTTGGTCCCGATCTTGCCCGCTATAAAATCGTTGCTTCCCAGCTTCAGCTGTGTCGTATCCTTTGTGGCCCAGCCCTTTTGAACCCAGCTGTAATACATGTCGCAGAACTTCTTGTAAATATCGCTTTCAAGGAAATTCTTAACCGTCAGGTTCGGATCTGTCTGGTCGATGTACAGCGGATAGAAGTAGTCGCTGCCCGACGCAGGGAAGTAATATGTGGGGCACAGCGCCCTGAAAAATTCTCTGGGGCTCAGGCATATGGGTGTCATCTGTTTTTCATTGTCGTGTATTGCCTGGGCATATTTCTCAAAATCTTCAATGGTTTTGATTTCAGGAACTCCGTACTTCTCCCGCAAATCGCCTCTGACCGCCATAACCCAGTCGTTTTCAGCCGCCGGTACAACTCTTGGGATGGCGTAGGTCTTGCCTTTAACACTCACTTCTTTAAAGGCGTATTCGGGAATGGTCTTCAGCAATTCCTGCCCGTAATCTTTCAATGCGTCGTCCAGTGGAGCGTACATGCCCTGGGTAACGCCCATGGTTATAGGAGCATGGGACCATTGTATATCCATGTCCTCTCCTGATGCCGCGATAAGTGCCGCTTTGTTTGCAATATCATTTGTGGGAGCAAAGGTGTATTCAAATGTAAAATCCAATCCGTCGGCTTTCAGTTTTTCGGAAACCGCCTTATCCACAGCGTCCTGCGCTGCGGGCTTATCACCCGGATAAAGTATTTTCAAAGTGGCCGACAGCTGTTTTGCGGAAGTTCCTCCTGTGGAAGTTTGAGCAGTTGACGTTTTGGATGAATCCGCAGTGCTGCCGGAGGCCTTGTCATTATTCCCTCCGCACGCGCTCAGCGAAACAGCCAGTGAAATTGCAACTGCAAGAGAAATAACTTTTGGCATGTTATTTTTCATTTTTTTACACTCCTTTTTTCTCTTTTTTATCTATTCAAATAATTAAATAGATCAATTTAAGTTTTAACCCTTTACCGCCCCAACCATAATACCTTTCACAAAATATTTCTGAATTCCCGGATATACCAGAACTATGGGCCCCAACACTATAATGAATGTGGCCATCTGTATGGTCTCGCTGGGAAGTATGGTATTGCCTTCGTTCATGCTTCCTCCATGCTCTATCATAAAGGATATAAGGGACTTGATTTTATAGAGCATGTATTGCAGAGGGTACAGGTTCTGCTTGTCAATCAGCCACAGTGCGTTTACGTAGTCGTTCCAATAGTGCAGCGAAGCAAACAGCACCACCGTCGCAATTATGGGTTTTGCCAGAGGCAGAATGATTTTAAAGAAAGTATAGACAGGTCCCGCTCCGTCTATTTCGGCCGATTCCGACAGCGATTCCGGTATGGTTTTGAAATAATTCCTCAGAAGGAATATCCAGAAGGGATTTATCATTCCGGGCAGGATAAGGGCCCATATGGTATTTCTGAGATGAAGGGTCCCCGAGACCCACAGGTACCACGGTACAAGGCCTGCGTTGAATACCATGGGTATAAAAAGGTACATGGCTATGGTATTTCTGTACTTGACCTTTTGTATTGAAATGGCATATCCGATCATTGCCGACAGCACCACGCACAGGACGGTTCCCAACAAAGTCACTATCAGTGTTATCTTGTATGCGTCAAACACCCAGTTCTCATCAAATACCATCCTGTAGGCCGCCGATGAAAGTTTTTTGGGAAAGAAGCTGTAGCCGTTCAGTATGATTTCCTGTTCGTCCGTCACTGAAACGATGATGGACAGGATAAAAGGAACTATGGCCGCAATGCTGATAGCCGTGAGGGTCAGGTGAACCAATAAATAAAACAATCTGTAAGATATGCTTTTTTCCTTCTTCATTATTTTAACCACCTTTAAAAGAGACTGTAGTCTTTATCGTATTTTTTAACAATCAGATTGCTTCCGAAGACAAGTATGAATCCGACTACCGACTGGTACAGGCCCACCGCCCCCAGCAGTCCGAAATTTGAGGCGCCGCCTCCCGTACCGTTGACAGACCTGTATATATATGTTTCAATGACATCCGTTGTCGGTATCAGCGAGCCGTTATTCTCAGTGATCGCGTAGATAAGCTGGAAGTTTCCGAAGAATATCCTCCCTATGGCCAGCAGCACAAGCGTTATAATGGCCGGGACCAGATTGGGAAACAGTATGTGCTTTATCTGCCTCAGCCTGCTGGCGCCGTCTATGGAGGACGCTTCAAACAGTTCGCTGTCTATTCCCGTAATGGTGGCAAGGTATATGATGACCGAATATCCTACGTTTCTCCACAGATGGGCTCCCACCAGGATCTTTACCCAGTATTTCGGGTCGAGATACCATTGGACAGGCGAGGCTCCCAGGGCTGAAAGCCCGTTGTTTATAATACCGTAGTCAATATTGAATAGGAGATTTACAAACTTTGCGACGATTATTGCCGAGAAAAAATACGGCAGGAACATAAGTATCTGAAATGTCCGTTTCAGGAAATTATTCCGGACTTCATTCAGGAATATTGCAAAAATCACCGCTAAAACCGTTTCCCAGAGTATGTTGTTAAAATTGATCCAGAGTGTGTTTACGGTGGTCCTCAGAAAATCGTCCGACTGGAAATAGAACTGAAAGTTTCTCAGCCCATACCAGGGACTTCCAAAAATCCCGTCCCTGAAATTGTAGTTTTTAAAAGCGATGATAACACCCGGCATTGGAGCATAAGTGAATATAAAATATAATATCATTGCCGGAAGCGCCAGAAAGTAATAATGGCGGTTTTTCCAAAATTCGTTTTTAAGCATTTGACTTTGACCTCAATTATGTATAATCACTTCAGCAAGCTCGCCTGAAATTATATATTCATAATAATGCAAACGCTTTCAAAATTATATATAAGAATTCAACGTAATATATCAGTATTCACTTTTAGTATCAATGCCTATTTGAATTTATTTTCAGAGTGGTTGAGTTTGTTTCTTTCGGTCCAGTAGTGCTCCAGTTTTTTAAGGCCAGCCTGTTCCATTTTCTGGAGCATGCCTCTGAAAATCACATTGGCCGAATCTTCGGATTCCGCCATTATGGCAATGGGGAAATCCTTCTGCACTATGTCCTCCAGCTTTGATTTGATCAGGCCGATGGGAAGTCCGTAATCCGGGTCCATATTCTTCATGTAGGTATTTGAAGTGTCCGCGTATTTATCGGCCATTTTCCGGGCCGCAAGGGAGTCCGGCTCCAGAAGCGCCCGGCTGTATTCCAGGGGATAAAACATGGACGGGAAGGCCGGAAAAATACTTTTCAGTGTTTTTCCTCCGCTGTTCTCCTGCTCCTCCATATCCCACAGAACGCGTATGAGTCTCACGGCCTTATCGCCCTTTTGGGAAACACTGGTCACCATGGTAAATGTAGTCCCATACCTGCACTCTCCCGGGAAAGCAGCGCCGGGCACCGCTCTCATTGGCTCTATGGCTATATATTCAAATCTGTTTCCTGTCCCGTTTTCAGAACCGACGCCCGTCTGGGCCATGGCTTTCAGAGAAGAATATTTTCCCGGCATTGCAAATACCCTTCCGGCCGCCACATCCTCCCCCAGCTGCTGCTGTTTCTTTATAAAAGCCAGAGGATCCAGCAGCCCTTCCCTGTACAGGTTGTTTAAAAACCGCACTATTTCCGTATATCCTGGGTCCTTGAACTTTATATATAAATTTTCATTTCTATCCGCGTAAAATTCCTTTACTCCAAAGGAAGCCTCAACTATGGTCAACTGGTCCATATCTCCCGAAAACAGCGAAACTGGTATGGACGGTTTTCCTTCAATGACCGGATACCTTGTTTTAAACAGCTCCAGCGCCCTGGCAAAGCTTTCGGGAGTGCTCATGTCAGGGCTGCCCAGCCGGATATATATGTCCTTCCGCACATTATATGTGTACTCCCCCATGTTTTTTCCGGAGGCCAGCAGACTGTCTGGAATATAATCGCCCGGAAGCCCGTACAGCTTCCCGTCGTCGTAGGTGGTATCCCTGAGCAGCCCGGCATCAAGCTGTTTCATAAATCCTGGCTCATGGCTTCTGATAAGGTCATCCATGGGATACAGCTTTTTAAGCCTTATCAGTTTTGATATATTGACATCCTCCAGATTCAATGTGATCATGTCCGGAAGATTGTTGGAAGCAATCATCAAATCAAACTTTTCATTCTTATTTTTATCCGGAATTGTAATTTCCGGCTTCAGACCCGTTCCGGCAAGTATATTTTCAAGCTGTCTCTGTTCCTGCCTTTGCCCTCCCTCGGGCATATGGTACGAGTCTATATACCAGCTTATGGCGGCTGGATCCCCGCTGTCCGTGATTTTGGCGGCATTGGACATGCTGCCGTTCCGATTGAAAAATCTTACGGCGGCAATGGAACACAGCAGGATTATGGCAGCCAGGGCTATGCAGACCGGCAGTGCGATAAATTTGTTGAATTTATTAAATTTCTTCAATTTTACCATCCCCCTTTTCAGACCGCCTGTGAATATTTTGGAACAGTTATCTCCACCGCCGTACCCTCTCCCGGCACACTTGAAATATTGAGCCCATATTGCTGGCCGAAAAATATTTTTATTCTGTCATTGACGTTTTTGATCCCATAGCCCCCGGTGTTCTCCGACAGCACCGCCTCTTCCGTGACGGCGTCCATGCCCAATCCGTTGTCTTCCACACGGATCACGATGTTTTCCCCTACCTGTCTGGCAGATATCTTGAGCAGCCCCCTGCCGCGTTGCGTGGTTTGTTTA
>JAEWSZ010000049.1 GCA_023397905.1 Bacillota bacterium
CTTTTATTCCGTCCAGCCAGACAGCTGCCAAATGACCTTCATATCTCGGAAGAAATAACTCATAAGATTTATTCTCTTCTATTGACACCGCAAATTCATAGGCCAGATTTCCGCTGTAAAAGGGATATCCCTGATAAGTAACATCCCCGATCTGTATCGCATCCCACCCCTGTATAATAACCGCTTCATCACCATGCAGCCGGACCTGAAAGTCTCCCAATAAATAAAGTGACTCCAGATTTGTTAAATTTGTATACTGCATTTGCAGTTCCAAGTGATTTTCACCTCTTGCAATACCAGGAATTTTTAATTTCTTGACGGATTTATCCGCATAGTATCCCGAAATATTCTCAGAAGGCACCCTTTTCCCGTTTAGAATGATTACTGTGTCCTGTGGTCTTTCTATAGCCAGCACGGCATCACAGTCCGTTTCGGAATGGATTGTATAACGCAGCTTTAGAGGATATTTCTCCAATTCTTCCTCAACTCTTGCCCATGGTTGTTTTACCGTTTTGTAAGAACGGACCGGCCAGCCCAGTTTGTTCCTGATATAGGTATCAATACGCAGAATATTCTCAGGAGGCTGCCATTCTTCCTGGCAAAAGCTCCACTGCGCCTTATCCAGCAGATATACATTCAGTTCCTGCAGCCTGACCTTCGATGGTTTGGAAAGATATATCTTTTCTTTTTCATCGTTGTGTATTACCGTTCGTTCCTTTACCTCTTTATCCGCATTCAGCAGAGGAACCAGTTGAAGAAGAAAACTATCCTGCTTGAATACTTCCACACGTATATAAGTTTTTCCGTCTCTACAGCTGCTTTCAAGCTCTTTTATCTTTCCAGCAAGAGTATCATATAAACGGATACCCCAATTTCCTTTAAAAGAAAATTCCGCCACATCAGGCCATTCCGTATCCTGTGCCTGGCTGTATGCATGAGCCAGAAAGACCCACATTATATCACCGTCCAGTCTCTCCTGATGCAGTAAGTAGTTCAACCTTGCACCCGGGAGAATATCACGGTAGAATATGCGGTAATCGTCCGGAAGCTCCCTGGAAATCAGTGTTGCGTCCATAAATCTGTATTCCTGCAAAGCCTTCATTAAATCATATTTTTCATACGCAATCTTTTTGCACTGTTTCGCCAATTGTACCGGTTCCTCTGAAAGGACCGCATCCATATAAGATGGAATCCTTCCCATAAAAATAACATTTCCGCCCTTTTCACAAAATCCTTTTAACCGGTGCAGCGTGGTGCTCCGAAGCGTTACACAGCCGGGTACTATGATGACATCATATGTCATGGCCCCCACACGGAATACCGGTTCATGCTGCTCTGCAGCCGGTTCATCCGCCAGCATGAATTCCGAAATGTAATCATATTCCAGCAAACCAAACAACATCCAATCGGCCAAATCGGAAAATTGCCGGTCCAATTCCTTACGGATGGCGTCATTTTGCATGTTCACGCCCCAGAACAGCCAATAGGATTCAATGGGATGTATGATTCCAATTTTCACATTGGGCTCCCCTCGTGTCAGTACGGTATTTAATCTGGCAAAATGATCGGATATCATGGGGTATTCTTCATACCATGGGGATTGATAATTGAAGCTCGACGGAAAATCCCTTTTGGCCTCCCCCTCCATGGAAACCAGGGACAAATGCGGAACGCGGAAAGTTACACCCAGCGCCGCCTGCCAGTCGCCTTGCACCTTATAGCCTTTAAAATCAAAATGCCAGTTAGTTACGCCGTAAAGCTCGGACATGATGCCGGGGCAAGCCTGCTGATGCGCCACACTCTGACACTGTTTCAAAGTATTGAAATAGTGATCATCCCGCAGCATGTCAACACCCGGGAGCTGAAATCCTCTGTAAAACCGCATGGTTTCTCCTACCGCCCGCGTCTGCAGATACAGAGAATCTTCCCAGAATACATGACCGGTAAATACAATATTATGATTTTTGCACCATTGTCCTATTGTGTCGGAAAAAGCGGTTACAAAGCGCTCACATACGTGGTCGTGGTAATGGTATCTCGCCTGAGATATTCTTCCGCCGGTCAGATTCCAGACAAGCTCGGGAATTTTTTCTGAAATATGATATCCGTATGCCTGGTAAAAAGTCTCGTCGAAATCATCAGTATACGGAAAATTGATGCACTCCCTGTCTTCTGGAAACACAAGAGAATCTTTTTTTGTAAACTGCGGCTCATCCGTGAAAATAGCAGGTATCAATGAACCAAATTTATCCCCCATATGATGGTTATAATTTTCGTAGGTAACTTCTATGAATCTTTCCACCGCCTGTTTGTTTAAAGTATCCAGATAAGTCTGTCCATTGTGCCAGGGACTTTCCTCATCGATCTGAAGATAGACATACCAGACATTTTCCCCTGACAATTCGTCCGTTGGAGAACAAACATAGTCCTTTAAAAAACCTTCCTGGAAATTTACTTTAAATGAGCCTAAGATATATCCTTTTAATTGGCTCGGTTCACCTGGGACATGTCCGGCGGCTTTTTCTTCAAAAGCTCCACGGCTTTTTTCAAAATCCGGCAGTCTGCATGGGGAAACCACCATGGACCTTGCCCTGTAACGGATTTCTTTTGTTACAATTCCGCCTGCCGCACCTGAAGGCCAGCGGTCTTCATCATACAGGTAGCACAGCATTCCCTCTTCTTCGGCTGTCTGCGCACATTGCTTAACAAGCTCCATGAACTTTTCGCTTAAATACTCTGTCGCCATACCGGTTCTGGAATGAGAAAAAAAGCCACCCATACCCATTTTTTTAAAATATCCAATCTGCCGTTTCAATTCCTCTATGTCAAGCTCACAGTTCCATGCCCAAAACGGGGCCTCTCGGTATTCTGAGGTAGGATTTTGAAACAGCTCTTCTTTCAATTTTTGAGATTTTTCCGAATATAAAGCCATGTTTACACGCTCACCCTTTCACTGCACCTGATACCATGCCAGTTTCAATCCTTTTATTAAATACTATGTATAGAATTAATACGGGAATAGAAATCAACACGACATCTGCAAATATTAAATTCCAGGAACTTTCAAACATACCGTAGAAAGTATAAATTGACAGTTGGACAGTTACATTCTTGTTGCCCGGGAAGAAATACAAAGGATTGGTAAAGTCATTGTAAACGTGCAGTGATACCAATACGACCACTGCGGAAATAACAGGTTTGGCCAGAGGAAGTATAATATTAAAGAACAATCTTATGGGTCCGCAGCCGTCAATAGTACCCGCTTCATCTATTTCCTTCGGGATGGACGGAAAGTATCCCCGGAACAGGATAGTTGCAAAGCTTGTCTGTGTCGCCACCTCCACCATTACCAATCCGAAAAAGGTCCCGTTGATGTGAAGCGACTGGAGCAGCCGATATGTTGGTACAATTGATACCGGTATAATCAGTCCAGCCAGGATAAAAAAGTTCAGTAGCGAGGATAACTTTCCCTTACGCCTTTGAATAATATATGCCAGCATGGAAGTGAACAAAATTATGATGCAAACACTGATTGCCGTCAATAAAATACTGTTGGCAAAAGCGCGCAATACCAGATATTTGCTTGCCGTCAATACCCTCGTATAATTTTCCACTACCTGCGAAAACTGTAATTGCTCAGGAAAACCAATTGACATAAGCCCTGCTTCCTTTTTTGTTTTCAATGAATTGATAATAACAAAAAAGAATGGAATCAAATAAACTATCACAGTAATGCACACTGCTGCAATCTGCCACACAATGCTGCCTAAGCTTTTGTTGCTTTTGTCCATTACAGCTCCGCCTCCTTCCTTCCAAGGTAACCATACAGCGGGAAGGCAATGGCCGATATGATCAGGAACAAAATTACGTTGCCTACGGTAGACAGGCCATATAAACCCGCGGCAAACATTCGGTAAGTTACTGTCGTCATCAGTTCCGTGGTAAACCCGGGGCCGCCGCCGGTAGTGGAATAGACCAGATCAAAATTTTTGAGACCCGCAATCAGTGAAAGTGTAATAACGGAATTCATTGACGTACGGACCAACGGAAGCGTAATGAACCAAAATTGTTGGCGTGAACTGGCACCGTCGATCCGCGCGGCCTCGTAATAGTCCTTGGAAATTGACTGAATCCCTGTAATATATATTAAGGTTGCAACACCAAGGCCTTTCCATATATCGACGCCCATGACCGAAAAGAGAGCGATTTTCGAATCTGTCAGCCAGTGAACTCCCGGAATACCGAATATTCCAAGTGATTTATTAATCAAACCTGTTGTCGGATGCATTAAACTTTTGAAAGTAAAGCCAACCGCCAACGCACTGAGCAATGTCGGGAAGAAAATAACTGTTCTGAGATAACCCTGAACTTTCAAGCCTTTCGTTAAAAGAACTGCCAAAAGCAGTGAAATAACCACTTTTCCAAGGCTTGTACCAAATCCGTAAACCAAAGTATTTTTCAGCCCTATCCGCAAAGACGGTTCTGAAAAAAATGCTTTGTAATTATCCCAGCCTATAAATTCAAAATCAGTTAATGTCCATCTTGTAAAGCTATAAAAAAAAGATGAAAAGGTTGGTACAATAAAAATTGTAAAATAGACGAGCAATGCCGGGACGACAAAATATACGGGATAAATTTTTTTCTCAGACCTTGATAACCTCATATGCATTCCCCCTTTTGCTACTATATTTTTACAAAAGGTTCTATTCCCTTATGGACAACAGAACCTTTTGTAACATTAACCGATATGACCCATTGATTCCTTTCTATTTCCAGCCATCCAGACCGAGCTGTATCGCAACTTTCGCATTGTCCTTGTCGATCTGCTGCACCGCATCCTCCGGTTTTATGGCACCGCTTGCGGCATCAACACATATGTTAGGCGTATTGGAACCCTTGACCGGAGTTACGAATTCCTGCGCCGGATACCAGTTTCCTTCTGTATAATAGGTTAGCGCTTCTTTAATGCAGGTAGCGACATCAGAAGGATACTGAGCATTCTTAACCATAACGGGTCCTGCCATGGTCTGCTTTGCAAAATACGCATCAAGTCCTTCCTGGGAGGTTACATAAGCCATCCAAAGTTTACCCGCTTCTTTCACCTGGTCATCTGCATTTTTTGCAATATACCAGCTGTGTGGCATCCAAACTGTGATACCCGTCTTTGCTGGATCATCGCCGGGAGTTGCAAAGAATCCGATATCCTCAATTGCATCCGGATAGTTCACAGCCAGAATATTGATTAATTCTCTTGTAAGCAGGCAATAGTGAGCACCTTTTCCTTCCGCCAGCATTTGGATCGCCTGGTCACGGTTGGTAGAAAGGAAATCTTCATTGTAATATTTCTTTGTTGCCACATCCGACATCTTTTTAAATGAGTTAACATAACTTGGAATATCAATCAGTCTTACTTTGTTTGCGGTATAATCCTTCTCAAAATCAGGATACGCCATATGGACGTTATAGAAGTCTGTCAGCCAAATCATCTGAGCCGTGGATTTTATATCAAAAGAACCCAGGACCGCAATATAACCGGCTTTTTTGATTGCATCGCAATTTGAAATGAACTCTGTCCAGGTCTTTGGCACAGACAGCCCCAATTGGGAATATATTTTTTTATTGTATGCCATACCGCCCGCATATACAGGCATCTCAGGCACTCCGTAAGTTTGGCCGTTCAAAGTTACGCTATCGCGGTAAATGTCCTCCAAATTGTCAAGGAATTTCTCACCCGTAACAGGTATCAAATTCTCAGCCGGGGCAAGATTGCTCAACTGTGCTCCGGAATGCCAGTCAACCACTCCGTTTAATTCTCCCGTAGCGGCCCGCGCCGTGACTAATGTCACCCAATTATCGTCAGACACTTCTTCAGGCTCAAATGACACATTATACTTTTTCTCGAATTCTGCCATTTGATTCCGAACACCGTCATTAATCAGCGGGCCCACCAGCATTGGTACCGTTAAGGTGTCGGTCCAACTGACCTTTTGTTCTGCCGCTCCGCCGTTCGAGGTATTGCCGTCATTTCCCGATACCGCCGCCTGACTCTTGCCGGCATCCGACGAGCTGCTTCCACACCCCGCAAAAGCACCTGCAATACAGATTACCAATAGTGCAGCCAATAGTCTCCTCATTTTTCTTTTCCTCCTTTACCAAAGTCAATTACGGTTGAAAGCCTTCGCCTTCCAGGCGGGTATTTTTTTAAGTTGGCTTTCAGCTGATAGTAATTGTCCTGTACCGATATTACTGCCTCTGACACGTTCATTTCAATGTTTCCGTATCATTTCGATAACATTATAGCACCCTGATTAAACAAAAAAGAAGGTAGAATGTGACATAGTCGTATGTAAATAATAACACTATGTTCACATTCTACCTTTAACTTTTTCATATCTAATTTTATGTGTGGAATTTTTTTACATACTCCGAAGGTGATAAATTCGTACGTGATTTAAATACCTTGCTGAAATAGCCGGAATCACTAAACCCCAGCATTAACGCCACATCCTTGGTCAGAATCTGCGGAGATTTTTCGTAAATCTTCTGAGCCTCCTGTATTTTGTACTCCAATACAAAATTATAGAAAGAGGTATCTGAGTATTTACGAAACAACCGATTTACATAAGTCTGAGAAATATAAAAATTATCGGTAATGTCCCGGAGTCTGATATTTTCTCCGATATTTTTATAAATATAATCTTTAATATCCAGAAATAACTTCCTGGATTCCACCCGGTAGTTACTTTTATTATTCAAAAAATCAGCCAGATAATCACATAGGCCAAACAATATATCGCTGATGCTCCTGGCGTAAATATACAGCTCCTCCGTCTGCTCAATGGCTTCCTGCAAAAAATTATCCTTTTTTATGGAAGCATTGCCCGCCACCAGGCTTAGTATTTCCACAATACAGCGGTTCATCCATTTAAGCGGCACATCTCCCTTTTCCCACTGCTCAAACAGCAGAATTAATTCGTTTTTAAATTCCTCCCACTGCTGTCCTTTCAGTGTGGCAATCAGCCTGCCCCGCATTCTGCTGTCAATCCCGATATAGGATTTTTCTTCAAAGGAACCGCAATGGAAAATACTTGTTTTTCCAACGATAATATGCCGGTCCATCACATGATATAATTTCAAAATCAGTTCTTCCAAATACTCCGGATATACTGTCAGCGCGTCATATATGACGGTAAAGTATGACACTCCTTTTCTTTGTCCGCTGTACTCCTCCATAGCCTGGCGGAATTTTGCAAAAGCTTGCTTCTTTATCATCAGGATTTTTTCATTTTCAAACCGTCCGTCACAGATATAATATGTTCCGAGATTCCATTCCTTCAGCTTTTCAAATACCTTTGGGCTATTATTCTGCAAATATTCTCCGCCATGGCCGCCAGTACTCAAATAGCCGCTACGCAGTACAATCAGGAAATACTCTTTTCCGTTTTCCCTCAGCCAGCCTGAAAATCCGTCACTTATTTGCCGGTCCCTTACATATGCGCCAAATTCCTGTTCCAGAGCATGGTAGTACACTATGTCCAGTTTTTTTTTGACGGCGATCAGAGTTTCAGCTACCACAGTATCCTTCAGCGGCTTCAGCAGATAGTCCTCACTTCCGAGCTGCATACACTCCCGTACATATTGAAAATCCTGATATCCGCTTAATACAACCGACAGAATCCCGGGATACTTTTCCTTCAAATTCCTTATCAGCTCAACCCCATCCATAACAGGCATCTTCACATCGGTAAGCACAAGGTCCACATGATTATTCTGAAGGTATTTTAATGCATCTTCCCCGTTTTCAACTTCAGCGACAATAATAAAATCCTCCGTGTTTCTTTCAATGATCCTCCGGTTATACCGGAGAACCATGTGTTCATCCTCCACCAGCATGATTTTATACTCCATAGTCCCTCTCCGGCCGAGCATTTGTAAATACAATTCCGGCTCCGCCTTTCTCAGTATTCCCTACCTCAAAATAAATTTGCTGATTATAAAAAAGCTCCAGGCGCGCAAAAGTATTGATGATTCCCATGTTGCCAATACCGCCTTTCAAATCTTCGTTAACCCGGTCAAAATCATCTTTATAACTCTTTATTTTTTCTCTGAGATTCTTTAAAACCTGCTCATCAAATCCCACTCCATCATCTTCTACAGAAATTCTCCAGCCGCCATTCTGACAAAATCCGGCATAAACACCAATATGGATTTCTCTCTTGTTTTTTGAAAATCCGTGGTAAAATGCGTTCTCTACGATTGGCTGTATGATCAGCTTTGGAATTTTCACACTTCTTACTTCTTCATCCATCTTAATGTCGTAGGTTAATTTATCGCCGTACCGTTCCTTCATAAGGCTTAAATAGTTATAAACATGTCCCATTTCATCCTCAATCGTAATGGGCTGGCTTTCATCTGCCGTAGAATACCTCATCATATCCGATATTTTCTGGCAAATGTCTATTACATCATCCGGACGGTTTTCCAGAGCCATTTCCATGACTACATTCAGCATATTATGGATAAAGTGCGGATTGATTTGTGCCTGTAGTGCATTAAAGTGAGATCTGAGCTGCATGGAGCGCCCCGCAACCTCTTTTTCCAGCGCATAGTTTAAGCGTTCCTTCATAATGCTGAAAGAACGATTTAATGATGCTACTTCATCTCCGGTTCCATTAACAGCAAGATCCTTTTTATTTATAATGCTTTGCATATTAATGTTTTCCATTGCTATCTTCAATTGCCTTAAAGGCTTTGTCAGTCTCATGGCCATGTAATAAGAAAGCAGTGTCATTATGATGATAAATACTAAAATAACTACGATCAAAATATTTCTTGCGACAGTAAAAGAATACAAGAAAACATTCTTGCTTTGAATTGTCAGAACCGTCCAGCCGGTCATATCAGATCTTTTTATTCCGATCATTTCCTCCTGGTAGGAAATTTGATTTTTATTGCTGCTCACCAGATTCTTATAGGAATCAAATATTTTCTGGCTCCACACTTTGCTGGCAAAAATCACGTTCTTATCATTATCCAGTACAAGTGTTTCATATTGGTTATTAAAACAGACTTTTTGCAAATAGTCGGCTTTTTCCTGAACTTCCACAAAACCGATTTCTTTTCCCGGGTCTCGGATCACGCGGGCAACAGAAAAAACATCCTGAGTCATATTCATACTCCAAGTGTCCTTATGCACCGGTAGAACAATCATTCTACCCTCTTGTTCTCTGGCCTTTTTCAACCATGTCAGATTCTTTATCCGGTCGGTTAAAACCTTTGTATTTAGTACTCGGTCATCATTTTCCGTAAAAAGGTTTCCCATCACATTAAACACGCAAAAGCGGAAATAATTATTACTGACATAATCATTGTACACATTTTGACGCATGAACATGATACTCCTGTTGATCTGCTCATTATCCTCCGTATATTGGCCGTTAAGATAAGTTAGATTTTTAAGATTTCGAATCATTTCCTGATTGGAAACAAAACTTACCGCCTGGATATCCATTTGATTCAGCTTGCCGTCCAACTGCATGGAAATCTCCTTAGAAGCATTGTTGAGCATAACTTGGGCATTTTGCAAATAGTAGCTGTATGCATAACGGTAAATGAAGACAACACTAATCAGCAATGTTACCAAACCAAAAAAAGAGCACAATAAAGCAATTTTGTAGTGAAATCTTTTCATAAGCTTTCCCCCATGTTTACAGCTCACGATCCAATCAGTTTCAACCAGGTGCATTGGAAATACCCACTGCTGAGCAAGTATTCCGTCCTGAGATTTTTTTGCTTTTGGTATTATGGCCCTTTTCCTGCCGCCCAAATACGGAAAAATCTTTCATGGTGGCATATTAAGGGTATGGATATAAAAATTGGATTTTTACAATAATACAAATTACTGAATTAATTGTGCAACGATCTCCGCATTTAAGTTCAGGTCGGCGGAGTTTAAAGAATCACGCAGATGTTCTACAGTAGATGGACCTATGATTGCTGCCGCAGGTAATGAATTGCAAGTTATATATCCTAACGCAGCCTGAGTCGGGCTTATCCCGTTCTTTCTGCATATTGTCCTCGCATTTTCAATCCTTCGTACAGTTACCTCATTATAGTATTTGTTCCGGATATTTTCACTTACACTGTCCCACCCGTCTTTTATGACCCTGGATACGATACCTCTGGCTTGAGAAGACCAGGCAACCACAGGTATTCCTGCTTTCAGATATTTATCATACTCTTCCCCTGTCATGTGTGCAAGCTTTTCAGTTCCACTATCGTGGGGATTGGTCTGTGCCAAACTCCATTGTATTTCGGATATTGAAAACGGTGTCAAATCATTTTGCAGGGCGTAGGTATTGGCTTCAAGGATGCGCTCCATACTCCAGTTTGAAGCACCTATTGCCTTCAGGTTTCCCGCTGCAACATATTTATGAAGTATTGGCATAATTTCGCTCACAGGAACATTCACATTGTCCCGATGGAGAAAATATACATCAATGCTATCAAGCTGAAGGCTGTCGAGACTCTTTTCAATATCCTCGGCAATGCATGCCGCTGTTACCCTTGAAATATGAGGTGTCTTTAATTTATGGTGTGCTCCCTTTGTCATGATCTTCATTTCATTGCAATACTTTGATTTTTTCAGCCATTTTCCAATTACCTGCTCACTTACCGGAGAACCCAAATCATCCCAGTCACCATAAACACTTGCTGTATCAATACAGGTACCGCCATGTTCCGCATAAATGTCCATGAGTGAAAATGACGTTTTTTCATCAATTGCAGTTCCGAAATGCGTACTGCCAAGAATTATTTTCGGCAAGGATATCTCAACATTTTTTGTTTTTACCAACAGCTTTCTCAAACCATTTCGCCCCCTTTATTGGTTAAGCATAAATAATTTTTACATTTATATTAACATATAAATTTTTTATTTAACAGCTTATTCTTCATTTTTAGAAAACTATTTTGAGAATTTTTAATTCAGCTTTACAATTCCATTTTAAGGATAATATTACAAAAAGACCTTCTACCGCATTATCCCACAGCAGAAGGTCTTTTTCAAACCGGATTTATTCCTTCATTCCTCCCAGCGCAACACCTGCTATTATATATTTGGACAGCAGAAAATATATCACGAACAGCGGCAGCACTGTCAAAGACAGGCCCAGGTATACAGAGCCGTATTCCGTCTTGTATATGTCTCCCCTCAGCAGGCTCACCATTATGGGCATTGTGTATTTGTCCTTGTCGGTAAGCAGTATCAGAGGCATGAACAGGTTATTCCAGCTG
>JAEWSZ010000054.1 GCA_023397905.1 Bacillota bacterium
AAGATGAGATATCCCATAGCATAAGCTAGTAAGACCCCATGTAGACTACATGGTTGATAGGCCAAGAGTGTAAGTGCAGTAATGTATTAAGCTGATTGGTACTAATAGGTCGAGGGTTTGACCCAAAGAAAACAGGTATTTAAAGAGTAGAGAGTCTAAGAAATCTAAGAGTTAAAGGTTGAAAACTTCTTAAAACTTCGATACATTATTTAGTTCTTAAGGAACAATGAACTTTAATAAGTAAATATGTTAATAAAATCGTCAGAAACGAGTAGTACAAGGAAGACGAGTACCGCAGGACACGAAGACTGACACAGTAATGCGATGTAGATATAAAGTAGGGAAAAGAAATTGCGAAGCAATTTCGAATGAATCTCGACAACGAGAATGGATAGTAATAACAAGTTAATAGTTTCTTTAGATAGTGTTATGAATGCTGCTAAAGAGATTCAATTTTCTGGTGGAAATGACGAGATGGATACACCCGTTCCCATACCGAACACGGCAGTTAAGCATCTCAGTGCTGATAATACTTGGCTGGAAACGGCCCGGGAAAGTAAGTCTCTGCCAGATTTATATCAAAGCTTTAAGCGGAAACGCTTAAAGCTTTGTTTTATGTTCCGGGGAAATGAGTTCTGTGTAGACAGCATGGAGCTTGTTTCATTTCTATGCCGCAAAACCCTGCGGATATTACAAATATACATCGCTTTTTACATTCATTTATATTTTCTTTTATTCTATAATCAGGATACAGGCTTAGTCAGTATATTTACAAATATTACTTACTGAATATATTGGGATACCGGAAAGGGATGGACAAATGAAAAAAATTGTTTTTATAGGCGCAGGCAGCATTATTTTTGTAAAGAATCTTATAGGAGACTGTATGCTGACGCCATCGCTCAGGGATTCGGAATTTGCGCTTTTGGATATAGACGGGGAAAAGCTGGCGCTGGCGGAAAAGATGCTGCAAAACCTCAATAGAAATATTAATGAGGGCAGAGCGACTGTTAAGGCGTACCATATACAGAGTGAAGCGCTGAAGGATGCCGATTATGTTATAAATGCCATTCAAGTGGGCGGCTATCCCTCTATTTTAAAAGACTTCGAGATACCATTGAAGTATGGTTTAAAACAGACCTTTGGCGATACCCTTGGGATAGGCGGTATTTTCAGGGGACTGAGGACCATTCCGGTAATACTCCAGATTGCAAGAGAGATGGAGGAAGTATGCCCAGACGCATGGCTTTTGAACTATACCAATCCCATGGCAATTGTAACGGGAGCAGCTCAGAAGGCCACAAGCATAAAGACAGTGGGGTTGTGCCACAGTGTACAGATTTGTGCCAGAGATCTGCTTGCGGGTCTTGGAATGGATGGTGAAAATGTCCAATATAAAATAGCGGGCATAAATCATCAGGCATGGCTTCTGGAGGTCACTCAGGACGGGAAGGATCTATATCCCGAGATCAGACGCAGGTCTGCCCTGAGGCTGGAAAGACACGACGATATGGTCAGATACGAAATAATGAAGCAGTTCGGTTATTATGTCACAGAGTCCACACAGCATAGTGCTGAATATCTGCCATATTTTATAAAGGATAAGTACCCGGAGCTGCTTGAGCAGTATGGTATAAGAACTCTTATGTACAGGGAATGGGAGCATGAGCATAAGGAGTATTGGGAAAGGACAAAAAAAGAGCTTATAGACAGCGGGGAGATAAGCCATACAAGGACTCAGGAGTTTGCATCCTATATATTGGAGGCCATGGAAACGGGGAAGCTGTACAAGATCGCAGCCAATGTTCAAAACCACGGATATATTACAAATCTTCCGGAAAACAGCTGTGTTGAAGTTCCCTGCATGGTAGATGCCAGCGGGATTTCTCCGTGCTTTGCAGGTGCGTTGCCACCGCAGTGTGCGGCGCTTAACCAGACTAATATAAATGTGCAGAACCTGACTATAGAAGCGGCGCTCACCGGATGCAAAAGGCATATTTACCATGCGGCGATGCTTGATCCTCACACAGCGTCAGAGCTTAGCCTGGAGGACATAACAGGGATGTGTGACGAACTTGTAGAAGCAAATAGAATGTGGCTGACAAATATAGAAATTTAATGCAGCAGACCCATTTATAATTATGTAAGTGGCCATATAAATATGTTATCATATATTTGTCCAAAAATATTGCGGTAAGGGTGAGAATATTTTGATTAAGATTGTTTCTAAAATCAGGTTTAGAGACCAGCTAATTAAAAATAAGATCTTAGCAATCTATATTCCGCTGATCATAATTCCGCTGGTACTATTGGGATACATTTCAAACTATTTTTTCACTCACGTGATCATCAACAAAACAATTAAAAACGTATTGGACGACTCCAACCTGATTATCATGAGAATCGAAGCCATGATTGCAAATGCCGAAAGCTGTGCGGATATAACTTCTATCGACCTGAACAGAAACATATATAAGACACAGGAGGTAAAAGACAATCAGATCAATGACCTTGACCTTAGAAACCAGATACAGAATCAGCTGGTCTTTTCACTTATGATATTCAAGGATGTGGAATCCATAGCATTCATTGATAACAATTCCGACCTGTATTTTCCCAACAGCCAGCTGTACAACAGGATGGACAAAGGCTTTGACGAGGCCTTGAACAGCGGCATAATAGGGAATATAGACAAAATGCATGGACAAAACGTCTGGCTGCCCATGCAGGCGAGAGATTTTCTGACACTGGACAGCAAGGGATATGTCCTCTCGCTGGGCAAATCCATTATAAATATCTCCACCGGAAGAAGGCTCGGAGTGTTATTATTGAATATCAATGAAGCTTCCCTGTCTTCGATCTATAAAAATGTGGGCCCTGTGTCACGCAGGGACTACTATATTGTCGATCAGCACGGGGTAATAATTTCTTCGGTAAATAAAGAGCTTATTCTGAGCAAAATAAATGATAAACCTCTTATGGAAAAGATTCTGGCAAATGATACTCTTACGGAAACAAGGGCTATTAATGGGAAGGAAACCCTGGTTACCAGCATACCTTTCGGAAGATTCAATTGGAAGCTCGTAAGTGAGATACCCCTGGAGGAACTGACCGGGGATACGGTAAAAACCACGGTGATGATTATTCTGATAGGCTCCATATGCCTGGTTTTTGCACTGTTGGGAGCAGGAATATTATCGAGGGTAATAGCAAATCCCATTGTCAGACTGACAAGAAATATGGAAAAGGTCAATCAGGGCAGTCTGGAGGTCAATTGCAGCATAGATTCAAAGGACGAGGTGGGATTGCTTGCATTGGGCTTTAACACCATGATCGGGACAATCAAGGAACTTCTTGTAAATATAAAGGCTGAGCAGAAGAACAAAAGGGAATATGAGCTTGCCCTGATACAGGCGCAAATAAAGCCCCATTTTCTCTATAATACGCTGGATACTATTTTTACTCTTTCAAAGATGGGAAAAGAAAGCGATGTCCAGAGGACTACAAAAGCGCTGGCGGATTTTTACAGGATCGCTTTAAGCAAGGGTCAGGAGATAATCTCAATTGATGAGGAAATCGAAAATGTGACCTCCTATCTTTCCATCCAGAAAATAAGATATTCCGATATTTTTGATTTTGAGGTAAATATTCCGGAAGACATAACCCGGTATGACATATTAAAGCTTACCATACAGCCTCTGGTGGAAAATTCTATTTATCATGGATTAAAGGAGAAGGGCAGCTTTGGACGGATTGTTATTAATGGGTACAGTACCGATGAAAAAATTATTATTAAAGTCATAGATGACGGCATAGGGATGACAGGCGAGAAGATGGATAAAATCTTATACGAGGAGGAGCCCGGAATGGAAAACCGGAATTTCTTCGGGTTAAGAAGCGTAAATGAAAGGATCAAGCTCTATTTTGGAGATAAATACGGGATCAGCCTGAAAAGTGAACCGGGCTGCGGGACAGAGGTTACCATTGCCATTCCGCTGTATTATGAAGGGAAGAAGATATGACAAGTGATCTGCTAAAGGTAATGATTGTTGACGACGAATCCATATTCAGGGAGTACCTGCAGGAGAAAGTTGACTGGGGAATAATAGGGCTGGAAGTCTGCATTGTGGCCAAAAATGGAGTAGAGGCCCTGGAGCAGGCCATAAAGACCAGGCCTCATATTGCCCTGGTGGACATAAACATGCCGTTTATGGATGGTCTGACCCTGTCTGAAAAGCTGAGAGAAACCATGCCGGAGATGAGGGTGGTCCTGATTACCGGCTACAGCGAATTTGAGTACGCAAGAAGGGCTATTAAATTAGGTGTTGAGGACTATATACTTAAACCTTTTGAGGATGAAGAGCTGATCAGGATTCTTATGAGACTTAAAGGCACGATTTTAAAGGAGAGAACGGAAAAAGCCATCGCCCAGAATTCCTTTGAGATAACGAGGGAAAGGCTTTTAAATACATTGATCAGCGGCGACTACGCCAACACTGAAAAGGAGCTCGAAGAACATCTGGAATACCTTGGGATAAAGCTGAATTCCCATACTTTTGCCGTGGCCTCCATAGAAATAGACGATATGTATCAAAGGTGGGAGGACAGCAACGAAATAGCCCTGTGGAAATATGCGGTTTCGAATATTTTAAATGAAATTGCGGCGAAGGACGGGAGCAGTATTATTTTTAACGGCTCTGAAGGAAGGATCATATCAATTCTGGAACTGGAGTCCGGGAATGGCCGGATGGAGGACAATATTCAGAATTTTCAGAGACTCTGTAATTATGTAAACAAATATTTGAATTTTACTCTGACCGTGGGACTCGGAGGGGTCCATAAGGACTTTGCAGGCATCAGAAAGTCGTACCTGGAATCCCTGGTTGCCCTGCAGAATAAATTAACCTCGGGCAACAACAGGGTAATAGAGTATTCCGCCCTGGGCAGCGACTATTACAATGTGGGTTTCTTTCCAAGCCAGGTGAATGAAGAAATACTTATAAATTTGCGGCTGAACGACTGGGAAAAAACCAGGCTCAAGATAGACGAAGTATTTGACTATATCAATAAAAAGCGTTTATCCATTGAGTATACCATGATAATTTGTACAGGCCTGGTTTCCATCTGCCTCTCCTATATTATAGAATCAGGCAATGAGATTAAGGAGATATTCGGGGAGGGATTTTTGCCCTTCAGCCAGATGAAAGAGAACAGTTCCCTGGACTCCCTCCATAACTGGGTTCTGGGGCTGTTTTCAGCTACTCTCAGGTATTCCGGTGAAAACAAAAGCAGCAGGCCGAAAAAAATAGTGAATTCAGCCAGAGAATACATCAAAAATCACTTTAGCCAGGGGGAGCTGAGCCTGGAGCAAATAGCGGCAAGCCTTTATATAAATTCAGGCTATTTAAGAGCGATCTTCAAGAGGGAAACAGGAGCTACGATTACCGAATACATCACCGATACAAGGATGACCAGAGCAAAAGAACTGCTGGAGTCCGGAAACATAAAGTTGTCGGGAGTTTCAGAAATGGTGGGCTACAGTGACGCCAGCTATTTCAGCAAGTGCTTCAAGAAGTACTACGGGATTTCCCCCAGAGATTATCAGAATGCCCGTAAATAGGGCCTGAGAGAGAAAATCACCGAGTCAAATCCGGAATCTCAACCGGAATCCTATTGCTTCAAAACCCTGCGGATATTACAAATATACAGCGCTTTTTACATTCAATTATAATTTCTTCTATCCTATAATTAAAATACAAGCTTGGTTTTAAATGTAAGCTGCCGGCGGCACAGACCTGGTAAAACGTATTTAAGATTCCCTTAAAAAAATAAGGAGGAATATTTTAATGAAAAGAAATCTTACGAAGGTAACAGGTATAGTACTTATACTGGTTATGGTCATATCGATGGCCGCATGCGGAAGTCCGGACAAAGCGCCTGATTCGGCAACGGGATCAGCATCCGCCCAGTCGTCCGCAGCAGCCGGATCAACAGCGGCGTCTGCCGAAAAACCGGTAACATTGAAAATATACGCTCAATACTCGGATGAAGATACAAAAACGCCGTATGATTATGCAGTAGCGGCGATGAAGAAGGATATGCCTAATGTTACATTGGAACTGGACATTGTGGCACAGGATGACAATGCAAAATTAAAAACCTATGCCGCAACCGGGAATCTGCCGGATATTTTTCAATCGGGCGGAGATATCATAAATACGCTGAAGGCGTCCAATAACATACTGATGCTGGACGATCAGGCACCCACCGCGGATTTTAAAAGCAGGATGCAGCCAAGTGCGATGAATACGTTCCTGAGCCCGGATGGGCATGTATGGGCTTATCCGTACGCAGGCAACGAAATGGTCCTCCTGTATTACAATAAGGACCTGTTTGCACAGGCCGGTGTCAAGGTACCGACAACAGTAGATGAACTTATTGAGGCCACAAAGGCATTTAATTCAAAGGGTATCGTTCCCCTGTCAATATTCGCAAAGGAAAAGTGGCCCGGAGTCAGCCTGTTTGATTACCTGGCTACCAGACAGGAGCCCACAGGTATAAGAAAACTGGACACAAACCAGGGAAAAGCCTCGGATGAAGCATTTACCTGGGCTGCCCAGAAGTTTGCGGAGCTTGCAAAGGCAGGCTTTTTCCAGAAGGGCGCCACAAATACAAACTACGACCAGGCCGAATCGCTGTTTTTGACAGGAAAAGCGGCAATGTTCCTGAATGGGCAATGGGAAATTACCCCCGCAACGGAAAAAATGGGAGACAAATGCGATTGGATGTTTTTCCCGGGAAAAGATGCGGCAAATTATGAAGAGGCCAAGTATAATTTCAGCGGCGGCGGAGGGCCCGGAGGGTATTCCGTGTCAGCCAACTCAAAAAACCAGGAGATGGCTGTAAAGACAGCTGCCTATATTTCATTGAAATATGCGGAATGCAAATATACAACAAGAGGTACGCCGATTGTTGCCACAAAGGTCGATGCCCCGATGGTAACGCCCTTCCCTCCAATGATGGAGAAGCTGGCGGATGTCATACCTGATATAAAGGACTTTGGAAGTTTTGACTGGAATTTAACAAATGCCAAGTTCAAGGTGGCAATTGAAGACGCCACCCAGAGGCTGGTAACAGGCAGCTATTCCGCAGAAGATTTTATAAAGGATATGGATAAGGCAATTGCAAATGCAAACGCAGAATAGGCACATACAGTAGGCGCGGGAAATAAAAAAATAAATTCTCACACCGGCGGAAAAAAGGCCGGTGTGGGAATTTAAAGGTATAGGATGATATATATGAATAAAATTTTAAAAAACAGAGTTGCGGTTTGTGTCTTTACCTTGCCTGCGGTGATTGTATTTACGGTCATGGTTTTCTATCCCATACTTACAACGTTTTACCGGAGCACCTTCAAATGGGACGGAATAGGCGAGGCTAAATTTATTTTTCTGAAAAATTATAAAAATCTTTTTCAGGACGATGTTTTTTATACCTCAATAAAAAATGGACTGATATTTGCGGCAGTCCTGGTAATATTGCAAATAGGCATCGGAACCGTGCTGGCCCTTGCGGTATCTGACAGCTCTCTTAAAGGGAAAAAGATTTTAAGAACGTCATATTTCATTCCGGTGGTGCTGTCAATTACCGTCGTATGCCAGCTGTGGCTGCAGGTGTACGATGCGGACAACGGCCTGATAAATAAGGTCCTGATGAAGATAGGCGTTGCTTACCGCCAGAATTGGCTGACGGATAAGTCCGCCGCTATTCTGGCCATATCGGTGGTCAATGCGTGGCAGTACATGGGATATCATTTCGCATTGCTGTACGCGGGCATCCGGTCCATTCCGGAGCATTTTTACGAAGCCGCCATAATAGATGGCGCCACCAGAGTAAAAGCACATTTTCACATTACGCTGCCGCTCCTGGCGGAAACCTTCAAGTTTTGCATAACGCTTGCGGTTTCAGGCGGATTAAATGCATACGCCAATATGCTTATAATGACAAACGGAGGCCCCGGGACAGATACGTACACATTGACGTTTATGTCCTTCAGGGCGGCATTTCAGACCAACGAATTCGGCTACGGCTGCGCGGTGGCAGTCTCACTGGTTCTGGAATCGCTGATCGCAACGGTTATTATAAACAGATTCATTGCGCGTGAAAGAATTACTTATTAAAAATAAGGGAGACTGTGAGAAATGGGCGCAATTAAAGTAAATAAGATTATAAAAAATAACATATTTTTCAGGATATTTTTATGGATATATTTCGTTATTTCATTATATCCTCTGGTCTGGATGGTTTTTTACTCTCTAAAAAACAATGATGAAATTTTTACGACCAATCCCTTTGGCTTTCCCACACATTTCAGGGTCGAGAACTATGCAACGGCTATGAAAACCTTCAACATACCCGCGTACTTTGTGAACAGCACAATTGTTTCGATCTGCACTGTTTTCGGCACTGTAATCCTGTCACTGCTGTTTTCCTATGCGGCGGCCAGAATGGAATGGAAACTGAGAAATGCCGCAAGAATGTATATGATAATGGGTCTGTTCATACCCATAAGCGTAACGCTGATCCCCCTGTCAAAGCTGCTGCGGGATATGCATATAGCAAATACGTACCTTGCGATGATTATTCCGTATATAGCCATGAACCTGTCCTTCTCAATACTTGTTTTTTACGGGTTTCTCCGGAGTATACCCTTTGAGCTGGAGGAATCGGCATATATTGACGGAGCAAATGTTTACCGGACTTTTTTCAGCATAATCGTTCCCATGATAAAGCCCGCAATTTCCACGGTGATCATTTTTATTTTTCTTCAGGCGTGGAATGAATTTACATTTGCGTACAACCTGATTTCAAATGAGGCTATCAAGACGCTTCCGCTTGGACTGCTGTTCTTCCAGGGACGGTTTACAACGGATTGGGGGGCCATGGGCGCTTGTATGACAATTGCCAGCTTCCCAATGGTAATAATCTACCTCATTTTCAGTGAACAGGTCGAGAGAGCCATGACAGTGGGAGCGGCAGTCAAGGGCTGAGTATTCTCAGGCGGGAGTATTGCAGCGGAAAGATTGCAATGAAATGCAAGGCTCTGTTGCAATTCTTCTCTATGAGATCGATTTTACCGAATAGCCCTTTTTAAAAACGGCACTTTTAATTAAGCTGCTGTCCAGCTCCGATTTCATATATACACGGGCAAGTTTGTTTTTCAGCTCCACCTTTGCATAAACTCCATCAAGGCTGTTCAGGCTGTTTTCAATGTTAATTGCGCAATTGTTGCAGGACATTCCCTCTATCTGGACGATCTTGCAGATGGGATAGTTATTGAGATTTTTATCCGCAGCCTTTATTCTCTTGGGCGTGTCAACTTCCCCTCCGCAGCAGCCGTTTCTCATTTTTTTCACATAACGGTAAATTCCGAAAGCCGCCAATAAAATCAGAATTCCACCGATGATATAATTGGCCATAAATATTCCCCCTCCTTTTATGGAAGCCTATGGACTTAGAATTATCAAACAATATAGTTAGCATAAACTAACTGTATAATGACACATTAAAATGGCAATGTCAAGAGTATTAGACAATGATCAGATGCTTTATCTAACTTTAATCTTACAGAATGGTTTTTTCTTTGATCCGTTCAAAAGTCTCTTCACTAATGACATGCTCGATGCGGCACGCATCCTGGGTCGCCACCTCAGGGGAGACTCCCAGGGAAATCAGGTAGCTGGATAAAATCTGGTGACGGTCGTACAGGGCCTTTGCCACGGAATAGCCCTTGTCGGTAAGCGTAATATGTCCCGTATTATCGTCTATCATAATGTATTCCGCATTTTTCAAGATGGTCATAGCACGGCTTATACTTGGTTTTGTATAACCTAATTCATTGGCAATGTCGATGGAACGTACATTGCCGTTTTGGTTTTTAAGAATAAATATTGTCTCCAGATAGTTTTCACCGGATTCCTGTAATTTAATCATACTAACCTCCATAGCCTGAATTTCACGGCTTTATATAAATTTATAACAAGGTGCGCCCTTACTTATGGGCAGGAAAAATTCAACAAATATATATGACCATAGGAAAAATTGCAAGGCACATTCTAATCTTATTATTATAGCATATGCAATTATATAATCAAGGTACCCTTCTTAACCTTTTTTAAACAGGAAAACGAGAGTAAACAGTCAGAAATAAAAATGTATTATTAACTAAAAATACGTTGACAAATGTAGTTAGCGGTGGTAAACTTCAATTGTGGGTTAGTTGATGCTAACTCTTCTATTTAATATAATAGTTAGCACATACTAACTATCTGTGAATAAGGGAGTGTTTATTATGCCTTTGACAATGGCTTCTCAAGGAGAATTAAATTCTATAAAATCCATACGCGGCAAGGACGAAACCAAGAGGTTTCTGGAGAGCCTCGGATTCGTAATAGGCGGAAATGTCACTGTTATTTCCGAAATGGGCGGAAATATGATCGTCAATGTAAAGGATGCCCGCGTAGCTATCGACAAGGCTATGGCAAGCAGGATAATCGTTTAGTCCGGTTAAGGCTGTTAAAATTTTCATTTAGAAATTTTATATATAGAAAAGAGGAAACGCAATGAAAACACTTAGAACCATAAAGTGTGGCGAGACTGTTACAGTCGTGAAGCTTGATGGGGAAGGCGCCATCAAACGCAGGATCATGGACATGGGCATTACAAAGGGAACTTCTATTTATGTCCGTAAGGTTGCTCCATTGGGAGACCCGGTTGAAGTTACGGTAAGAGGATACGAACTGTCGCTTCGCAAGGCGGATGCTGAAATGATTTTAGTTGATTGAGCAGAGAAGCGGTGTCTCTGCATATTTTAAGTATTTGAGTTAGTAGCGTCTAACTGAAGGAAATAGGAGGAAGCGGAAATGGCTATTAAAATTGCGCTTGCCGGAAATCCAAACTGCGGCAAGACCACAATGTTTAATGAATTGACGGGTAGTTCCCAGTATGTGGGAAACTGGCCGGGCGTTACGGTTGAAAAGAAGGAAGGAAAGCTAAAAGGTCACAAAGATGTTAGTATTATGGACCTTCCCGGGATATATTCCCTGTCGCCGTATACTCTTGAAGAGGTGGTAACACGTAATTATCTGATAAATGAAAGACCTGATGTTATCATTAATCTTGTGGATGCGTCCAATATTGAACGTAACCTGTATCTTACGACCCAACTGGTCGAGATAGGTATTCCCGTTGTAATCGCGCTGAATATGATAGATGTGATCAGAAAGAACGGGGATAAGATAGACATACAGAAGCTTAGTGCGGAGCTTGGATGCGAAATTATCGAAACATCCGCTGTAAAGGGAGAGGGCTTGAAGGAGGTCACTCAAAAAGCCATAGCTCTTGCTCAAAATAATGCTAAAACAACTCCGAAGCACACCTTTGATAAGGATGTTGAAGAAAGCCTCGCACAGATTGAGGCCGCTGCAGAGGGCGTAGTTGAAATGGAACAGTCCAGATGGTACGCTATAAAATTTTTCGAACGGGATTCCAAGGTTCTGGAGCAGGTATCATTGGATTCCATAAAGAAGGAAAAGATAGAGGCGGTCATCGCGGCCTGCGAAAGCAAAATGGATGATGACAGCGAAAGTATAATTACAAATGAGAGATATGTTTATATAGGAAAAGTGGTTAAAAAGTGCTTACATAAGAAGAACGTAGGCATGACCGCATCCGATAAAATAGACAGGGTTGTGACCAATAGATGGCTGGCCCTTCCGATTTTCGCGGTAATAATGTTTATAGTGTATTTTATATCGGTTTCCTGGCTGGGAACTATAGTTACGGACTGGACGAACGATACGTTTTTCGGCTCGTGGATACAGCCGGCAGTTGGTGATTTTCTGGCCAATGTGGGCGCAGCCGACTGGCTGCAGGGGTTGATTGTTGACGGTGTCATAGGCGGTGTAGGCGCTGTTCTCGGGTTTGTGCCCCAGATGATGATCCTGTTCTTCTTCCTCTCTATTCTTGAAGACTGCGGATATATGGCCCGTGTCGCGTTTATCATGGACAGGATTTTCCGCAAGTTCGGACTTTCGGGAAAATCCTTTATACCAATGCTTATTGCTTCAGGCTGCGGTGTTCCGGGTATCATGGCATCGCGTACCATTGAGCAGGAAAAAGACCGTAAGATGACTATTATGGTAACTACCTTTATCCCATGCGGCGCCAAGCTTCCGATAATTGCGCTGATTGCAGGTGCAATGTTTGCGGAGAAAGCGTGGTGGGTAGCCCCTTCAACGTATTTTATGGGAATTTTGATGGTTATAGTTTCAGGGATTATTCTCAAAAAGACCAAGTTGTTTTCAGGTGATCCCTCGCCATTTGTAATGGAACTTCCCCAATACCATGTTCCCGGTGCAAAAGGTGTTTTGATTCACATGTGGGAACGCGGCAAGCACTTTATTATAAAAGCGGGAACTATTATATTCGTGGCATGCGGACTTATCTGGTTCCTGTCCAGCTTTAACTGGAGGCTTCAGATGGTGGATCAGGGTGAGAGTATTCTGGCTACTATCGGTAATGTCATCGCTCCTGTATTTGCCCCTCTGGGATTCGGAAACTGGAAGGCTGCGGTTGCTACAGTAAGCGGACTTGTGGCCAAGGAAAATGTTGTAGGAACATTTGGAGTTCTCTTCGGAATTTCGGATGCGTCTGAAACGGATCCGGCGCTTCTTGCAAATGTTGCCACAATGTTTACCGCTATAAGCGCGTATGCTTTCATGGCTTTCAATCTGCTGTGCGCCCCATGCTTTGCTGCAATCGGTGCCATAAAGCGTGAAATGGTCACCGCTAAATGGACATTTATTGCAATAGGATATCAGACTGTTCTGGCTTATGCGGTTGCGCTTATGATTTACCAGATAGGCGGCTTGATTGCAGGGGAAGTAGCATTCGGAGCAGGAACCGTAGTTGCTTTCCTGGTACTGATAGGAATGCTCTGGCTGCTGTTCTACCCGAACAGGGCGGAGAAGGCACGGACCATGTCCAGAAAAGGGGAAGTCGGAGCATAGAGTTTAGATTGTTTAGGTTAGTAAGGAGGCTTTGCTATGTTACAGTTTTTGAAAGAAAATCTGGCTACAATTATTATTTCAGCGGTAGTTTTCGGACTGATGGCCTGGGTGGTTGTTTATAGGATCAGGCAGAGGCAAAAGGGCGTTGTGGGTTGCGGCTGCGGTTGCGACGGCTGCGCTGAAGCGGGAAAATGCCATTAGTATTCCGGCGGAATTTTACCGTATATTGCTGCCGGTTGAATTGCAGGCGGTATGTACTTTAGGGTTGGCCGGGGTATCTGGCGGAAAAATTGAAGAATACAGAATTTAGCACTATGAAGGGCCGGCATTTTGCCGGCCTTAGTTTTTATAAAGAAAACAGCCTGCTCAGGAAACAGAGGACAGGGATTCGGAAAAGGTCACGGCAAGAAGCGGCTTTGTTCTTTTGAAGTGTTTTTTCAGTAAAAGATACTTTTAGTATAAAAGCATTTACAAAGCAAATTATAAGTATTAAAATAAATGCAGTATTTTAACTTTTTACTGTCTGTAATTAGAGCGTATATTGTGGAATTTTTAACAATTATAGGGTTTAATGTCTGACATGGAATAATCAATTCTTATTCCATGCCGGAAATGGAGATCATAATGGACAAACAAACGCTGATAAGTAATATTAACCGAATGAAGAAGGAGCAAAATGCAGTAATAGTAGCACACAGCTATCAGGTCGACGATGTGCAGGGGATTGCGGATGTTGTAGGCGATTCCTTTGCATTGAGCCAGTTTTGTGCGTCAAACACGGCCGACACTATTGTTTTCTGCGGAGTGCATTTTATGGCTGAAAGCGCAAAGATACTCTCTCCTGAAAAAACTGTTCTGCTGCCTGAAATCCAGGCCGGATGTCCCATGGCGGACATGGTTACCGCAGAGGCTTTAAGAGAGGCCAAGAAAAAGCATCCTGAAGCCGCGGTAGTCTGTTATATAAATTCAAGCGCGGAGGTCAAAGCCGAATGCGATGTATGCTGCACATCTTCAAACGCTCTGGCGGTTATCAGATCAATAGATAAAAAGGATATAATTTTTGTGCCGGACAAGAATCTTGGCAGCTATGTGGCCGAAATGGTGCCGGACAAGAATATTATTTTATGGGAGGGTTACTGCATTACCCATCATAAAATCAAGGCAAAAGAGGTTATTGAATCCAACCGGCTGCATCCTGACGCCCTGCTGCTGGTACATCCGGAGTGTCAGCCTGAGATCCAGGAGCTTGCCGACTTCGTAGGTAGCACCAAGCAGATCATAGATTATGCCAGAAATTCAGACCATGACAAGTTTATAATCGGAACGGAAATGGGAGTACTTTATCAATTGAAAAAAGACAGCCCTCAAAAAACTTTTTATATGATGTCCTCGGGTCTTATATGCCCGAATATGAAAAAGACATCGCTTCAAAGCGTCCATGACGCCCTGGCGGAAAAGAAATATGAGATAATACTGAGCCAGGACATTATAGAACGGGCATCCCATTCTCTGAATAGAATGTTAGAGGTAGCAAAATAATTTTTTATCTATTATAGACAATTATGCGTCAGGTTTATGCATAATTAATGACTTTACCCCATGACAGAGTTGAATAAAGTCTCTCATGCGCCTATTGGGATAAATTCATTGAATAGGGGACATGGAGGTAACAAAAATGGAAGAGGAAAGCAAAAAGATCGATGCGGAGGTCATTGATAAGGATGTTGTCATTATAGGAAGCGGTATCGCAGGGGTTTATACGGCGCTTGAAATACCCGGGGACTATGATGTGGGCATAATAACCAAGGAGACTCTGGACATCAGTAATTCAGTGCTTGCACAGGGCGGAATAGCGGTGTCGCTGGATGAAAAAAACGATTCCCCGGAATTGCACTTCAAAGATACGCTTTTTGCGGGCGCCGGGCTTTGCGACGAAAAAAGCGTTTGGGTGCTTGTGGAGGAAGCTGCTGAAAATATCAGGAAGCTGTGCAGCCTCGGAGTCAATTTTGATAAGCACGGACAGGAACTGTCTCTTACCAGAGAAGGAGCACACAGCGTAAACAGGATAATCCATTCCGGGGATACCACCGGAAAGGAAGTGTGCGATAAGCTGATCGCGGTGGCACACAACAAGGAGAATATCGCTATCTATGAAAGATATTTTGCCTCAGACCTGATTGTCGAGGGCGGAAGGTGTGTCGGTGTCAAGGTGTTTGACGAGACGGCCGGAAAAATGAAAATATTCAGGGCCGGCGCCATAGTGGTAGCTACGGGAGGTTTCGGACAGATTTATTCACACACCACCAATCCTGAGGTCGCCACGGGAGACGGCATAGGAATGTGCCTGAGGGCCGGAGCCGAGGCTATGGATATGGAGTTCGTACAGTTCCACCCAACGGTTTTGTACCATCCCAAGGATAAAAGCTTTCTTATATCCGAAGCGGTCAGGGGAGAGGGCGCACAGTTGAAAAATATCAATGGACAGCGTTTTATGGATAAGTACCATGAGCTGGGGGAGCTGGCTCCAAGGGATGTGGTTTCCCGGGCAAACTTTGAGGAAATGACCGCCACAGGCACTAAGAACGTATTCCTGGACATCACTTTCAAAAGCAGGGAATACCTTGAGAACAGGTTTCCCAACATATTTAAGACCTGTCTGGAATACGGTATTGACATATCAAAAGATTATATTCCCGTTGCACCGGCTGAACACTACTGTATGGGCGGCATCAGAACGGATGTGGACGGACAGACCAATATAGCCGGACTCTACGCATGCGGAGAAGTGGCATGCACCGGCATACATGGGGCAAACAGGCTGGCGAGCAACTCACTGCTTGAAGGCTTGGTTTTTGGTCGGAAGATCGCCAAAAGGATTGCCGAAACTGGTAGAAACAAGTCCCCATATGAAATCGGCGCCTTTGTTCAGGAGACTGTCAACAGGGAGCTGGATATTTTTAAAAGCATGAAGGAAGAGATCCAGAACACAATGACCAAATACGTGGGCATAATCAGGAATGAGCAGGGCCTGAAAAAGGCTGCGGACATTATTAATGAAATACGCACAAGGTTCAAGGATCATACCGGCTTCAGCCTTATAAAGCTTGAGGTTGCCAATATGCTTACAGTTGCCGCGCTTGTGATAGAATCGGCTCTGGAGAGGACCGAGAGCAGAGGCGCCCATTACAGGTCCGACTATGACAGGACCGATGATGCAAACTGGAAGCGGAATATAACAAAGGTTTTAAAGGGAGGTTAACATGAAACTGGACAAACTGTATATTCATGACATCGTGATGAATGCGCTTAAAGAGGATATGCCTCTTGGAGACATCACCACCGACAATATTATAGATGAAAAAGCTGCGTCAAAAGCCGAATTTCTGGCAAAGCAGGATGCCGTAATCGCAGGCCTTGATGTTGCGAAGCTGGTTTTTGAAATACTTTCACCCGAGGTGGAATTCACGGCTTTTATTAAAGACGGGGACAAGGTCAAAAAAGGCGATATTATTGCAAAAGTCAGCGGACCCACAAGAGCCCTTTTAAAAGGGGAGAGGACGGCCTTAAACTTTTTGCAGCGCTTATCTGCCATTGCCACCATGAGCAACAGGTATGCGGCAAAGGTCAAGGAGCTGCCTGTAAAAATCGCGGACACAAGAAAAACCACGCCCGGCCTGAGAATCCTTGAAAAGTATGCAGTTAGCGCAGGAGGCGGTTCAAATCACAGATTTTCCCTGTCCGACGGAGTACTGATCAAGGATAATCACATAGCTGCTGCCGGAGGAATCACAAACGCCGTCAACCGCGTAAGGGAGAGCATTCCCCATACGGTGAAAATAGAGGTCGAGGTGGAATCCCTGGAAGAGGTGCAGGAAGCGCTTGACTGCAATGTGGATATTATTATGCTGGACAATATGACAAATGTGCAAATGACCGAAGCCGTGAAACTGATCGATAAAAGAGCCGTGGTTGAAGCTTCGGGGAATATATCTGAGGAAACCGTATATGACGTGGCTTTGACAGGTGTGGACATTATTTCGGTGGGCAAGCTGACCCACTCGGCAAATTCAATTGATATAAGCATGAACATAGAGTGAGATCTGTTCAATTGTGCTGAAATATGGATTCTGTGGATAAAGAGCAATTTATCCACAGAATTTTTTATTTATCCACATTTATTTTGTAAACAAACACTGAAACGCAGTAAAATACAGTACTGCGAGGTTTTTCACATTTTGGGACTTATCCACAGAGGATGCTGAAATTGTGAATAATCCTTTGTAAAAAGAGAATTTTATTAACAGCTAAAATACAGACACAAAATGTTGTTGGTTTTGTTTAAGCACAGCAGCATATTTAGTAGTACTAAAAGTCAATAGTACTTTAAAACTATGTGAATATTGTGGAAAACGCGAAATGCACTTAAGGTGCATTTCGCGTCACAAAAAAGCCGTAACCGGCTTTTTTAAAAGTTGGGATTAATGGTGTTTTCATCGAAATCTTCGCTTGTCACAAAGAATGTGTTGCAAAATACAATTAAATTCAAGGCATGTTGAAACTTCAGCCGTTACGGTCCTCCAATACAATTTCCATTACAGTTAAAATGCCAAAACCGAGCCATTACAGATAATTCAAATACTACATTAAGCGAAGTTATTGATACACGGTGTACCGCGTGCTTCACATTGGCTGCTGATTACCATGGGAGGACCAGTTATAATTGGTGTTTTATATGTATTGAATTATTATTTTACATAAATTGATTTATTGTTTTTTGCATAAGAAACAATTACCTTTATATTTCTTTTTATTAAAGACAAAATATAATTGTACGCTAAAAAATCTATAAAGGCATAAAAGCGTACCGGATTTCAGCAATGAGATCCCATACGCAGCACACATGCCTTATAAAGGAGGCACTAACCATGAGTAGACAAAAGAGTACAATGTCAGAAGCCCTTAAAGAGGAAATCGCCAGAGAACTTGGAGTCTACAACACAGTTTCATCTGAGGGCTGGGGATCAGTTTCTTCAAGAGATTGCGGAAACATGGTAAAGAAGGCAATTGAAATAGCTGAGAGAAGTGTCAGCCATTGATAGTTGGTTTAGCGTAGTTAGGGGAATGCAGCGGGACCCGGGCCCTGCTGCTACCCCATTTACATATTGCATTTCTAAGGATTGATTTTCAAAAAAAATTCATTTACTATAATAGAGAGAGTTTCATGCGGGGAGGTAAGACTTTGAAAAACGCATTATTTGTGTACAACCCTGTTTCAGGTGGGCACAGGATTCCAAATGAGCTGGACTACATATTGGCCTCATTTCAAAAAAAGGGGATACTTGTACAGCCCTACCGTCTGACAGGTGCAAACGACGACTATCTGACAGTGGCTTTAAAGTCGGGTATTTACGATTTTGTTATTGCATCGGGCGGAGACGGGACTATAAACTTTGTTGCCAATATACTTCTGCATAATGATATAAAAATGCCTATAGGGGTCATTCCTACGGGTACCTGCAATGACTTTGCAAAATGCCTGGGTATAAATTCCCTGAAGGAAAGTGTGAATATAATACTTGGCGGCATGACTCTGGCCTGCGACGTGGGACTTATAAATAATTCTCTTTATTTTTTGAGTACCTTTGCGGGAGGAAATTTTGTAGACGTGTCCTTCAGTACAAACAGCGAGCTGAAAAAGAATTTCGGACCCTTCGCATACTATCTGAAGGGCTTGTCGGAAGTGGCCAATATTAAGAGCTTTGACCTTAAAGTAACCGCCGATGAACATATAATAGAAGGAAAATTCATTCTGTTTTTGATAGTCAACGGCAAACAGGCCGCCGGATTTCCAAATCTCCTGAATGAGGCGGACTTTACCGATGGATATATGGATATAATCCTGGTTAAAAAATGTTCAAATATAAACCTGGCAAGTATTTTCTTCAAGGTTCTGAGCAAGGAATCGGTGAATGATAAAAATGTTATCATTCTGAAGGCAAAGCAATGTGAATTGACCAGTAAATCGCCAATCGCGCTGACTGTAGACGGTGAGAAGTCGGAGCTTTTTCCGGCCAATATAGAGTTTAAGCAGAAGGTGCTGGAGGTTTTCGTACCCCAGGGTATTTATGAGTCAAATAAACAATGGCAGAACAAATAATAGTTAGAACGAAATTAAAGGCAAAAGGAATAAAAGCGCATTTATAACGCGAAAGAGTCCAATGCGGCGGAGTGAAAATACCCGTCTATTGGACTCTTTTCATTAGGCCTGGGCTCAGTACATCTGATGTTTATTGTCTGCAAAGGCCACCAGCAGCTGGTTGCGGCCGTTTACAAGCGTCTTGCGGACATAGTAGCCGTTGCTTGAAAGTATCTCAAAGACTTTGTCCGCCTGCTGGAAGTAGTTGTTGCCTATATCCAGTATAAGGGTTTCTCCGGGCTTGAGCCTGTCTTTTACGACCTCCAGAGTATTTTCGTCATTTAAACTCTCAAAATTGATTATGTTATTTTGAAGTTCCATTTAATAATGCACCTCTTTTTAAGTATTTTTCACAAATATTATTTGCCCAACAGGCTAAAAATATAAGAGCAAAAATTTTTAAGAAATTTCTGTATAAATTTTTCTTTTAATGGCCAATATAATATTGACCTCACAAAATACATTTTGACCCCCTTTACATGGTTAGTCGATGGCGACTAACCTATTTTTTTGAAGAGCCTTGTTTATTATTTCTAAATCCGGTAGGAGAATCCCCCGTACGTTTCTTAAATACCTTGCTGAAAGCCAGAGGATCATCAAAACCAACATATCTGGAAACCGTGCTTACCGGTAAATCCGTATCTTTCAAAAGTAATTGAGCTTTCTTTATCCTGTAGTTGATTAGAAACTGTTTTGGTGAAGTCCCCATTTTTTCGTTGAATAAACCGCTCAGGTAATTTGAATTAATATTTAAATACTTTGCGATGTCATTGATACTTACAGGCAAATAATAATTTTTTTCAATATATTTCAATGCCTTAACAATATAAGTATTTTTGGGATCCATTCTAAGATAGTTTATATTCTGCGAACATTCCGCAATCTCGGAAATAATCAGATAAAAATATCCCCGCAGACGTAATTCATCTGTTTTAAAGATATTTTCACATTCTTCCATTTTTCTGAAATAAGCTCTGAACTTTTCTTCATCATCATAATGGAATATGGGATTATTTTTAGTTACATTTGCTTCATTAAGATATTCTTCCGACTTTATACCGTCAAAACCAACCCATGTATATTTCCAGGGGTTTATGGGAGAAGGCTCATAACACGACTCCACATTGGGGAATATGACAAAGCCATCATGTGCTTTGAGCCTGTATGATTTGCCATTTACGAAATATGATCCTTCGCCTTCATAAATATAGTGAAGCAGATAGAAATCTCTTTTACTGGGACCAATTTCCTTATTGGGAGTACATTCTTCATAGCCGCAATTATATACTGTCAATTCAAGGCCATTCCGATACTTGGTGTAAAATTCATTCAAATCATACATAATATTTTACCTCGGTAATTTCGTGACATTTCACAATTTCATTATAAAGCTAAGCAAAATTTATTGTCAAACATATATAAAAATGAGATTTTTCCATGTGTTCATATATTATTGCCATTCAAATAATTACTTCAGGGTCTTATACTAAGGACAAAGAGATCGGAAACAGTATAAAGAGAGGCTTCAAATGCTAAAATATAGGCTTTTTGGCATTTCGAATAACAAATTATAATTACTGGAGGAGGAAGGAAATGAAAAGATTAATTACAGGTTTAATTTGTTCCATACTATTATTGACTACCGTTTTTATGGCGGGATGTGGGAGAAACCAAAGTGATGGACAATCTCAGACATCAGGTAATGCACAAGCTTCAGAAAATGCACAAATAACTTTGAATGTTATGACTTGGGATGGGTCGGATAATCTGGTAAAGCAGATTTTTGACAAAACTATCAGTTCATTTAAAGCTAGCCACAACAATGCTACTATTAATCTTCAAAACGTGGATTACAACGATTATTTTACAAAGTTACAAACACAATTGGCAGCCGGATCACCTCCGGATGTCTATGAACTGGGAGAAAGTGATATCAACAAGTACTGGAACAAAGGACTGTTGATAGATCTGACACCATATACAACCGGTAAAAATAAAATGGACATGAGTGACTTTTATCCCAATGTACTGCAAGTGGTGGAACAGGAGGGAAAGCTCCCTGGCATTCCGGTAGGACCTGCTACATATGCAATATACTATAATAAAAAAATGTTTGATGAAGCACAGGTACAGTATCCTGCATCCGGCTGGACCTGGGATGATTTCAGGGATACAGCCATTAAACTTACTAAGACTGAAAACGGCAAGCCAGTCCAATGGGGGGCGCTTCTTCCTACCAGTTCCGACCAGATCGAACCATTGCTTGTGTCAAATGGCGGAAGTATTTTATCTTCTGATGGCAAAGCGGCTGTAGGTTATCTGGATTCCGCCAAATCGGTGGAAGCACTGAAGTGGTATTCCGAACTTGCACTTATGGTTTCGCCGTCGACCGATCAACAAAAGGCCTTCGGTTCAGGAGTTGATTTATTTAACACCGGCAAGGTTGCTATGAATTTTACTGGTCCATGGCCTATGACAACGTATCAGAATAATAAAGACCTGGATTTTGGTGTTATTGAATTGCCAAAGTGGAAAGGGGCGGATACGAATGATATTATGTATTGCGCTGCCTATGGGATCTCCAATAAATCGAAATATCCTCAGGCAGGATGGGATTTTATAAAAGAGTTCTGTGATCCTTCTACAGAATCAGGAAAAATGCTGGCCAAGCATGGCCTTCCGGCTACAAAGACCCTGGCTGCAGATCCCGTATACAATGATGCTGTTTTTCAGCCGTTTATCAATGAACTTAACACAGGTATAATTAAAAGCGCATATTTCTTAAATCCTTATTTCCGCTCGGCACAATCCCAGTATTTAAACCCTGCATTGCAGACTTTATGCAGCCAGAAGGGCGTGGATGTTCAGGCCAAAATGACCGAAGTTGCCAAACAGATGGATATGTATTTTAAACAGCAGGGTAATTAATAACAAGTTGGGATGGTATCTGGAACAGTATAATGGGAGCGAATATATTTCTCCCATTATACTGCATTTTAAACCGGCATAGGTGTTTAAGGAGGTAAAAAGAGTGGGACAGGACCATGATGTTTCATCATTAGATGCTGTAACTGATATAAAGCAGTCAAAAATTAAAAGAATTCATTTAAAGAAGGGCCATTTGAATAAAAATGAGATGCTGACTTTTTATTTACTGGTATTACCATGGATAATAGGTTTTTTATTGTTTACATTTGGGCCAATGCTTTATTCCTTGTATACAAGCTTTACAAAATGGGACATGATATCTCCGCCGGAATTTAACGGTATATATAATTATAAGTATATGTTTAACGTAGACCCGTTGTTTTGGAAATCCTTGAAAATAACGCTTATATATGCATTTACGAGTGTTCCGTTAGGACTTGTAACAGCTCTGATACTTGCAGTTTTAATGAATCAGAATGTGCCTGGAATAGGGATATTCAGAACAGTATATTATTTGCCTTCCGTTGTCAGCGGCGTAGCTATTGCCATGCTGTGGGTGTTTTTATTTAACCGTGATTTCGGACTGGTCAATGCCGTTTTGGAAAAGATAGGCGTCAAGGGGTTGGGATGGTTTATGGATCCTAAAACCGCACTTGCCACTCTTGTGCTAATTTCCCTTTATGGAGTTGGGTCCACAGCGATAATATTTCTGGCAGGTTTGAAAAACATCCCGGCCAGTTATTATGAATCGGCTGAAATTGACGGCTCTAACAGACTGCACAGCTTTGTATTCATAACGCTGCCTCTGTTGACGCCGACTGTTCTATTCAATTTACTTATGAATCTGATAAATGGGTTTCAGGTATTTACAGAGGGACTGATCATAACCAATGGCGGTCCGGATAATTCCACATTATTTTATAATTTGTATTTATATCAGAATGCTTTTTCATATTCCAGTATGGGATATGCCTCATCTCTGGCATGGATATTGTTTTTAATAACATTTGTCATATCAATAATCATACTTAAGTTTTCAAATAAGTGGGTTTACTATGAAGGAGATGAAAAATAATGAAAAAGGTCAGCAATTCAAAAAATTCAACAATAGGCAGGATATTTGTTTTTACAATTTTGTTGTTGTTTGCATTATTAATGATTTTTCCATTACTCTGGATGTTATCTACTGCTTTGAAACCGGACTATAAAGTTATGGAATTTCCACCGGTATTGATTCCGGATCCTGCCTTATGGAGTAACTTCAGTGATTTGTTCAGCACTTATAATATTCTGAATTACACCAGGAATTCCGTATTTGTCACTTTTATGAACATTGCCGGAAATGTAATATCATGTACATTAGTTTCATATGGGTTTGCCAAATATAAAGCTCCCGGAAAGAATGTCCTTTTCAGCCTTCTGCTGACAACCATGATGATACCGTGGGCGGTAACAATGGTACCTCTTTTTTCAATATTCAGGCAGATAGGATTATATAATACTTATGTTCCTCTCTGGATAAGATCGTTCTTTGGAAATGCCTTTTTAATATTTCTGCTGCGTCAATTTATAATGGGGATTCCAAGTGAAATGGAAGAGGCTGCAAAAATTGACGGTGCAAATGTGTTTCAGACTCTTACTTCTGTTATCGTACCAATGCTGAAACCGCCGCTTTCACTTGTGGTTACGTTTACTTTTTTCTGGTCATGGAATGATTTCCTTGGTCCGCTTGTTTATTTAGGCGATTCAAATAAGGCAACCATTCAATTAGCTATCAGAAATATGCAAACGCAATTTATTTCACCATGGAATTACATTATGGCTTTTTCGCTTTTAAGCATACTTCCATGCCTTGTAATTTTCTTTATGGGCCAGAAACAGATTGTGGAGGGTATATCTGTAAACGGCTTAAAGCAGTGATATATGGCAGGATACTCAAAAGATTATTAACTATTTAACTTAGACACAAATTCCGAAGGAGTCAAAAAATGATAAAACGCATTGGTAGAACCAGATATCACGATATAAATTCGGCAGAAAACAGACTGGAAATACATAGCAGGTTTAAACAGCTGGATATAGCTCTTCCCAGATATGAAATAGATGATAATGTTCTGGAAGGCAGTGATTTTACATATGCCGGAAATATAAACACAAGAGTTTTGAGAAATGGTGGCACCGAAGAAAAGCTGTTATACCGGTCCCAGACATTTCACGGGATTGAATTGGTTTTATATATTCAATATAATAACGACTCACCATTTATCAGGTTTAAATATGTTTTGAATTCTGATAAGCCGGTTAAATTAACTAAAGCACAAAATGAGGATAATATCCAATATGCTGATTTTAATATTAACAGTTCGCAAGCATCTTTAACAGAAATACAATTTGGAAAATTTGATTCGCTGTTCCATTCATATGTACCATATCAGGATAAAAAGGATGACAGCGGGCTAAAAACCGGTATTAAGTTACCTGGACCCTGTGTAGTTGCACAACTTGACGGCAGCAGTATGCTGGTTGCATACGAGCATGGGGCGGAGTATCCGGACTCATATTTAAGCCTGGATTGTAAATATGATGAGGGCAGCATGAAAATCAGTATCAATGCTCTTAAAGGAAACTATTCTGGTGGACAGCTTGTAGATAGCAGGAACCCGTTTATATCGCCGTGGTTTCATTTTTCTGTTATAGATGGGGACTCCGATCTCCTTTTAAGACATTACAGGAATTTTTTCTTGAAATATATATGTGAGAGCGGAGAGTCAAGAAAACCTTATATTTATTATAATACTTGGAATTATCAAGAAAGAAACAATTACTTCAATCAAAAAAAATACTTGGATTCCATGAGGTTGGAACGCATATGGGAAGAAATTGATGTTGCACATAAATTGGGCATCGATGTCTTTGTTATCGATGCAGGCTGGTTCAGCAAGACCGGCGATTGGGAAGTAGACAGGGAAAAGTTCCCTGACGGACTAAAGCAGGTTAAACTCAAACTTGACCGTTACAATATGAAATTGGGATTATGGCTGGATCCTACAAAAGCAGCAAAAACATCTGAAATATATATAAAGAATCCTGAATATGCGATGACCCAGGACGGAAAATCCACTTGTAGGCCTATATGGGAAACAGAAGAAAGTTATGGGATGTGTCTGGCCTCTGATTATTCACAATATATTATTGATAAAATGATACAGTTAAATAAGACTCTTGGCGTCACATATTTTAAGTGGGACGGTATCAGCCAGTATGGCTGCAATTCACCTCTGCATAATCATGGAAATGAGGATAATCTCCCCGGTGAACGTGCCGAATGCTATAGCTTCCGTTCCGGTATGGAAATGGTACGGATTGTTGAAGAAGTTACCAAACAATGTCCCGATGTTATTGTTGATTTTGATGTAACTGAAGAACACAGGTTTTTTGGCCTTGGTTTTCTGTCAGTAGGAAAATACTTTTTAGTAAATAACGGTCCTTATGCCGTTGATTTTGACATCCCGGAACAGTTTACTTATCTGCAAAAGGAGCCGATAAAAATTAATCCTATGACTAACATATTTTTTTATCCGGGTCCCAGCAGATCCAGGATCTGTAGAAAAAATGTCATATTTGACGGCATCGTTCCATCCATTCTTTTTATGGCACATTTTTTACCTGATAAAACGATACTGTCTCAAAAGAATTCATTGTCTTCCCTCATGCTTGGAGGGAATGGAATCTGGGGTGATTTATTGAACTTGGAAGATGACGATATCGGTTTATTTCGGAGTACTCTAGAAAAGTACAAGCTGTTGGGAAAAAATATTACGCAAAGTTACCCTTTCATAGAAGGCTTCATTGGGTCAAGCCCCGAAATATATGAAAAAATAGATTACTCCGAGGAAAAAGGAATAATTGTATTTTTTACAAAAAGTAAGGGCAGCTATAGCTATATAACAAAAAATACGTTCAGAAATAATTCATTGACAGTGGAAGGTTCGGACTATTTTGAACAACTGCCTGATAATAGACTCAAAGTAGAGGTAAAGCTCGGTGAAAATGACTCAAGAACGGTGTTTATTTACTGATAAATATTTGCTTGAAAAACTACCGGAAGAACGGAATTTATAACGGCAATGATTTTGGAGGTGACCTGATGAACAAATCAAGCAATTGGAATACATGGGATGTGAGGTGTCTGAATGCAGTAATGCACATACCTGATCTGGCAGAAATCAGGATTGGAATATATGATGATAATATGAAATTTTTTCAGGATGAAATGCTGTGGAAAAATGTAAGCAGGTTTGGTTACCATGATCTGGATGAAAAATATTTTGATTTGGATTTAAAATATAAAAATTTTATATTTAAAGTTGAATTTACCGGTAGTCAGGATCAATTTGCTTTCAGGATCACTCCTTTGAACAGTTTTAAATATTTAAAATTTTTTATTTCAGGACTTTTCAGATGGAATATGGATGGAACTGTAAGGAAAAGCAGAAATAACTTATTTCTCAAATCTGATATAAATGAGTATAAGATTGATGTAATCGGAGGGACAGATGAAGCTACATCAATCAATGTATCCCATTCCGGCATTCTTGTTCAAAGTGATAATGTAATATATATCAGGTGTAATAATGAAATGGCTCCATATGAGATAGATAAACTTATTGATAACAGCAGAAAAGAGTACGAGAAAAAAATGGTGAGCGGCAAAGGAATGATACGTGAGGTTCCGGAGGCCATCAGTAAAGGGATAGCATGGAATACAATATATGAACCCATAAAAAAACGGTATTGCACCCCTGTTTCAAGGGAATGGTGCGCAGGGAACGGAACAGGATTTGGTTCATACGTGCTGTTTGAGTGGGATACATTTTTGGCGGGTATATTGAGCAGTTCATACAGTAAAGAACTTGCATATACTCATATTGACAGTATTTTAAGTGAAGCAACACAGGCCGGATTTATCCCGAATTTTGCTTCACAGTTTTCTTCCAGTGAGGACCGGTCTCAGCCTCCGGTGGGTTCGTACTGTGTTTTAAAAATATACAGGCAATTCAGAGAAAAAGAGTTTTTAGAGAAGCATTTTGAAAAATTATTGAAATGGAATAAGTGGTGGATTCCTAATCGGGACGGAAATCGAGATGGCCTTCTGGAATGGGGATCAAACCGGTTTTCCTTCGGAGAGGGCCAATGGCAGTTGGCTCATGATTTGAAAAGCGCCATGTATGAATCAGGTCTTGACAACAGCCCCATGTATGATGATGTTGTTTTTAACAAGGATACAAATACAATGGAGCTTGCAGATGTTGGGTTGAATTCATTGTATGCCATGGATTGCTGGGCTCTGGCCGAGATAGCCGATATTACCGGAAAGGTTGAAATAGCCGAAGAACTTAGAAATGAATACGGTCGGATTAAGGATATGATAAATAGCCAATTATGGGATGAAGAAAAAGGTATTTATCTCAATAGACACTGGAACGGGGAATTCAGCGGTAGATTGTCACCTACCGCTTTTTATCCTCTTATCGCGGGAGTTGCTTCGGAGCATCAGGCCAAAAGGATGATTGAAGAACATTTGCTTAATGAAAAGGAATTCTGGGGGCAATATGTCATACCCAGCATAGCAAAAGATGATCCTGCTTATCCGGATAATGACTACTGGAGAGGCAGAATTTGGGGCCCGATGAATTTTCTGGTTTCAGAAGGAATCAAAAGGTATGGATATTACAACGTCTCATTTGAATTCTCTAAAAAAAGTGTGGAACTGTTTTTAAAGGAATGGACTGAAAAAAACCATATTCACGAAAATTATAATTCAATTACAGGGGAAGGGGATGATGTGGGTAATGCGGATCCTGTATATACCTGGGGAGGTTTGCTGGGGTATGCGGGGATAGGGGAGCTCATAGAATTCCAGCCATGGTCAGGTATACGTATAGGCAACTTGGGCGATGTGGAGATGTCAGTTTATAATTATGTTGTTTGTGATGAAAGGTATGATGTCATCATGGATAAAGGGCTTACGGTGAATATAAACGGTATTCCGTTTATAAGGTCGGATGTTCCCGTTATAGTAACAAATATAATAAAGGATACAGCTAAGGTTGCAATGGATATCAAATCCAATAAAAGCGGTACTGTTTCCATATATAACGATACGGTAATAAATTTAGCCGTGATTAAGATCAATGGCCGGTGCTATGAGTTAAAACCTGAAAAGCAGGAAATAACCATTGGATTTTAGGCCGGTAAAATGTATTAAATACCTCTCATTGATTATTTACTTGATTTAAAGGCGAGTTAGTGATAATAATAAATATATGGCATGCGCCCGGAAAATTTTAGTTCTTTCAAGCCATGCACATTGAGGAGTCCGGAATGCGGAAGAAGCCCGATTCTGATTTCCGGACAATTGGAGGATAAAATGAATATTGCAGGTATTATAGATCATACGGCTCTGAAGCCTGAAACTACAAGGGAGCAGGTAAAAAAGCTTTGCAGCGAGGCGATGGAATACGGTTTTGCGTCGGTGTGCGTGAATCCGTGCCATGTGGAGTTGTGCAGCCGGCTGCTGAAGGACAGCGGCGTAAAAGTCTGCACGGTGATCGGATTCCCTTTGGGTGCCACTACTACGGCAGCAAAGGCAGCCGAAGCAGCAGAAGCGATAGACAACGGTGCGAGGGAAGTCGATATGGTTTTAAACGTAGGAGCTATAAAAGACGGCGACTTTGAATACGCAAAGAACGACATAGCGGCCGTAGTACAGGCCGCAAAAGGAAAAGCTCTTGTAAAGGTCATTCTGGAAACCTGCCTGCTCACAGATGAAGAGAAGAAAATCAGCTGCCGGCTCAGCAAGGAAGCGGGGGCGGATTTTGTAAAAACATCAACAGGCTTCAGCACCGGCGGGGCAACAGTGGCAGATATCAGGCTTATGAGGGAAACAGTCAGGCCCTATATGGGAGTGAAGGCATCGGGAGGCATAAGGGATTATGAAACCGCAAAGGCTATGATAGACGCCGGAGCCACCAGAATAGGCGCCAGTGCTTCTGTGGCGATTGCCGCAAAGGAGCGGGGCGGTACAACAACAGGATATTAAAGTATCGGAGGATTGAATATGTATATTGCAAATGAGACCAGATATGAGACCATGAAGTACAACAGGTGCGGAAAAAGTGGATTGAAGCTGCCCGCAATATCTATCGGCCTGTGGCATAACTTCGGCCATATAGACAGCTATGAAAATATGAAGGAAATATTGTTTACCTGCTTCGATGCGGGAATAACCCACTTTGATGCGGCAAATAACTATGGGCCGCCTCCGGGATCGGCGGAAGAGAATCTGGGAAGGATATTGAAGCAGGATCTGAAGCCTTACAGAGATGAACTGATTATTTCATCTAAGGCAGGATATGGCATGTGGCCGGGCCCATATGGGGATTTCGGTTCCAGAAAGTACATGCTGGCCAGCCTTGACCAGAGCCTGAAACGCTTGGGACTGGACTATGTTGATATTTTTTATTCCCACAGGCCCGACCCTGAAACGCCGCTGGAGGAAACCATGCTGGCGCTGGATTCGGCGGTAAGGCAAGGAAAAGCCCTCTATGTGGGCATTTCAAATTATTCTAAAGAGCAGACTGAAAAGGCATATGAGCTTTTGAAACAAATGGGGACTCCCTTTGTAATTCATCAACCGTCCTATTCCATGCTTAACAGGTGGATAGAGGACGACGGCCTCAAGGATTTCGCCAATAAAAAGGGAATAGGCCTGATCGCCTTCAGCCCTCTTGCACAGGGAATGCTGACAAACAGGTATTTAAACGGGATTCCGGCTGATTCAAGGGCGGGAAGGCATAAGTCCCCTTTTCTCACCGAAAGCAGCATAACGGAAGACAAATTGAATAAAATCCGAGCCCTTAATGCAATCGCACAGGAGAGAGGGCAGACGCTTGCCCAGATGTCTCTGGCCTGGGTGCTCAGAAACGGCCTGGTTACATCGGTGCTGATAGGCGCCAGCAAAAAAGAGCAGGTACTGGAAAATACCGAAATAATTAAAAACCTGGATTTTTCAAAGGAAGAGCTTCAGGCCATAGATAATATCTGCCTGTAACATACTTGCTATGACATACTACAGATAACACAATTATAGGTATATAAGTATTTGCCCGTGGCAGCTATGCCAACGCAGGGCATATATGCAAAATGCCGGGAGCAATGCCATGTTTTTAAGCTTTAAAAGTATATAATAAAATGGGCCGCTGTAAAACAGATAAGCTTTTGTCCAGTACTTATCATGTTTGCAGCGGCCCATTTTTTATAAAACAAAGTCCCGAGTGCTTTATTTTACTTCACCTTTCCATAAACCGTGTAGATTGCAGTAAGCATAAACCACGGCGTTCTTTTTATCGCTTAATATTGCTTTGGGGTCGTCTCCGGGGAAGAGGTTGATTATCTCAATGCCCTCGTCTCCCACAACGGCAATCCATTCTATATAGTGAACGTCGATCATTGGATGAGCTACAGAACCGACTTCAACATTAATGCTTCCGTTTTGTCTCTCAGCCACAGGTATGTGTTTCTCAACAGCAGCCTCTGTGGTATTGGCTTTGAGTTCTTCCATCTGTTCACCGCAACAGACGAGAGTACCTCCGCCCTTTTTAATTAAAGCAACGATATTGCCGCAGTGCTTGCAGCGAAAAAAAGAAACCTCATTTTTCATAAAAAAATCTCTCCCCTCATTATTTTCATTTTGAAATGCGCCTCCTGAGGAGGCCATATTGCCGGCTCAAAATTTTGCCTGCGCCGTTAATATACTTTTATCCAATCATGTTATATTTTATACCCTTCATTGTTTATCTAAAACGAAATTAAAAATATATTTTATTGACAAATTATTGACATGGATGTTAGCATGTGCTAACTTATACGTATACCCCTATAGGTATACTTTATGACGATAAAGTGCCGTATAATAGTAGGTATATGGTTTGAAAGACTTTTGTTCTTCCGGACTATTTACGGCTGCCTGTTTGCAAAGCGGCAAACGGCAGGTGCATGGTGCCCGGCATGGGCACAAAAAATATAAATCTTACCCGGTGCGCCAAAGGACGATCTATTTGGGCATACCGGGCGTATGGAGGTCAATATGCGCGCGTGCATGGATATTCCCAATTTACAGACAAGGATCAAGAAAATACAGGGACAGCTCAATGCAATATCAAAGATGATCGAAGAGGATGTGCCCTGTGAAGATGTTTTAATTCAGATAGGTGCTGCGAAGGGTGCGCTGCACAAAGTAGGTCAGGCTGTCCTGGAAGGTCATCTGCAGCATTGTGTCAGGGACGGGATTGAACATGGAGATGCCGATAAGACGATTGCCGACTTCGCGAAAGCAGTTGAACACTTTTCCCGGATGTCTTAACGGGTTATAAATAGTAAGTGCCCGTGGGAGCGATGGGAATTTATGAGCTCACCAGAGGGAGTAAAAATGAATAGCATTAAAGAGTGGTTGCTTGATAAGGACCACAGAACCGTGGGCTATACAATCATTTCCGGAATTGCCATCCTGACCAGCCTGGTTGGGCTGATGCCGGAAAGTTTCCCGGTGGATATAGCATGGGTGGGGATAATCCTGTGCGGAACCCCTATTATAATAGAAGCGTTTAAAGGACTCATATACGAGCTTGATATAAAAGCCGATGTTCTGGTATCAATTGCCCTCATTGCATCGGTTTTTATCGGAGAGTATTTTGCGGCGGCGGAGGTGGCCTTTATAATGACTGTGGGAGCCTTGCTGGAACAGCATACAGTCCGCAAGGCCCGTGAGGGAATAGAGAAATTGGTGTCCCTCACTCCGAGAACCGCCAGAATAGTCAGGGACGGGACCGAAACCATCATCCCGGCGGAAAAGGTTGGGGTTGGAGACACTTTGAGGGTCCTGGCCGGAGAAACCATTGCAGTTGACGGCATAATACTCAAAGGACAGACCTCCGTAAACCAGTCGGTTATGACGGGAGAGAGCCTGCCCGTGGACAAGGGGCCCGGTGATGAGGTCTCCAGCGGCACGGTAAACCAGTTCGGAGCCTTTGATATGAAAGCGAAGCGGGTGGGAGAAGACAGCAGCCTTCAGAGAATGATAAGGCTGGTGGAATCCGCGGATGCGGGGAAGGCCCAAATAGTAGGCGTAGCCGACAGGTGGGCCACCTGGATAGTAGTGACAGCGCTGGTTTCCGCCATTGGAACATGGTTTTTTACCGGGGAGATCATACGGGCTGTGACCATACTGGTAGTGTTCTGCCCCTGCGCACTTGTGCTTGCAACGCCCACAGCTATAATGGCCGGAATAGGAAATGCCACGAAATACGGTATCCTCATCCGGGAGGGAGATGCCCTGGAACGCCTGGCCAGAGTCAGCAGAATAGCCTTTGACAAGACGGGGACCCTTACATATGGAAAGCCTTCGGTGACCGCCGTGGAAAGCTTTGA
>JAEWSZ010000076.1 GCA_023397905.1 Bacillota bacterium
TGAACTTCAAAAGAGAAGTGATCTGACAGAAGGAGATGTTGAGTTATTAAATCGGGAATTAAGCAGTATTGTATTGAATATAGCTGTTATGAAGAAAGGTTTATAACAATCAATGAAAGGAGGGGAACTTGTGAAGCATAATCAGGAATCAAGGAAAGCAATACTTAAGGATTTGATAGATAAAGGCAAGTCCAAGGGGATGCTTACTTATAAGGAAATAATTGACGCTTTTGAGGAAATAGAGCTTGAGCCCGAGCATATCGAAAAGATTTATGAAACCCTCGAAAATATGGGCATTGATGTGATCGGAGATATTGAAGCTGAAATGGAAGAGATACAGCTCTCGGATGAAGAGCTTGATATCAGCATTCCTGAAGGAATAAGTATTGACGATCCTGTGAGAATGTACCTTAAGGAAATTGGTAAAGTGCCCCTTTTAACTGCCGATGAAGAAATTGACCTTGCTCATAGGATGGAAAACGGCGATATTGAAGCAAAGAGAAGATTGGCCGAAGCCAATTTGAGACTTGTGGTTAGTATTGCCAAAAGGTATGTCGGAAGAGGCATGCAGTTCCTCGATTTAATACAGGAAGGTAATCTGGGCCTCATTAAGGCCGTTGAAAAATTCGATTATAGAAGAGGCTTCAAATTCAGCACCTATGCCACCTGGTGGATCAGGCAGGCAATCACCAGAGCAATTGCGGACCAGGCCAGGACTATACGTATCCCTGTACACATGGTGGAGACTATCAATAAGCTGATAAGAGTGTCCAGGCAGTTGCTGCAGGAATTGGGAAGAGAGCCGCAGCCCGACGAAATTGCAAAAGAAATAGGAATGTCGGTTGATAAGGTCCGGGAAATAATGAAAATTTCCCAGGAGCCGGTATCCCTTGAAACGCCTATAGGAGAGGAAGAAGACAGCCATCTGGGCGATTTTATTCCGGATGACGATGCTCCTGCGCCCGCGGAAGCCGCTGCTTTTACTTTGCTCAAAGAACAGCTGATAGATGTGCTTGATACCCTGACTGCACGGGAAGAAAAGGTCCTGAGGCTCAGGTTCGGGCTGGATGACGGAAGAGCGAGGACTCTTGAGGAAGTGGGCAAGGAGTTTAACGTTACCAGGGAGCGTATCCGTCAGATTGAGGCCAAAGCCTTGAGAAAGCTCAGACATCCCAGCAGGAGCAAGAAGTTAAAGGATTATCTGGACTGATTCTGGAATGATACGGCTTAACAATTTGACAACAAGATGATAAAGATACTTTTGAGTTAATCTATAACAAACGAAAAGACCCTATGCAGGGTCTTTTCGTGCTAATGGGAGAAGAGGGCCCGAATCCTTCTGGAGGTGTGGTTTGACTGGGTTTGAGAAGTTAATTCGGAGAATTTATAGCAGATATTTTTAAAGTATGCAATTGTTAGCAGGACTTAGCATTGTTTATCTATCACTCGAAAACTCATAATAAACAGGTTAAACAGGCGAATTATAGCTATTTTGTTGTTGACCTGCCGCCGGTTCGTAAGTATAATATTATTTGTGTTCGAAAGAGACAAACACTTGAAAACACAACGGGTACAGCGGTTTTAAGGCCTGTGCACCCGGAGATTTAAATATTCCTCAATAGCTCAGTCGGTAGAGCATGCGGCTGGTAACCGCAGGGTCGTAGGTTCAAGTCCTACTTGAGGAGCCAAACGGGCCTTTAGCTCAGTTGGTTAGAGCAACCGGCTCATAACCGATAGGTCCGAACAATAGCAATACTCATTTATCTGATGGGGGCCTTTAGCTCAGTTGGTTAGAGCATCCGGCTCATAACCGGACGGTCCTGGGTTCGAGTCCCCGAAGGCCCACCAGACTATAACAAGAAATGCTGATAATTCAAGGGTTTGAAGCATTTCTTTTTTTTATTGTTTTTCGATTTTTCATAGCACATCTTTCTGCTAATCTCCTTTCGATATTTTTCGTTTGCGGTTTTGCCAATTGCTCCACCGAATGCTCTGCCCATTCTGCTAATAAAAATTTTAGCTTTGCTAATGGGCATGGTAAAAAAAATTTTTGCTAATGATGGGAGAATATCTTGCTAACAGATTCATGCTCCTATGTTGTCCATGATTCGCATGAATTTTTCCCTAATGTTTGGATTTTTCAGTAAACCGGTGATAAGTTGTTCCAATAGATCTTCCGAGCAGTCATCGGGCAATTCTCCAGAAAAAAACGCTTGATCAAATTTCTTCGCATTGCCCTTTCTACGGCTGTCAAAAATCTCTGCGTACGTATCGGTTACCATCTTAGCCTGAGCATGTCCGGTATCGCCTTGTACGCTCTTGATGTCACCTCTGGTAATAACAAGTTTCACCGAAGTACTTGTATGCCTGAGACTATGGAAATCAACATCGGGTAGGTTGTGCTTTTCGATAAGATCATCCAATTCAAGTCCTATGATTCTGGACTCGATAGGCCTGCCGTTATCCAATGTCATAACTAAACCAAAATCTTGATATTCATCTCCGATGTTTTCCTTCAGATCTTCTTGTATCTTTTGCCACTCATGAAGTAGTTTTGCGGTTGTTTTTGGAAGATATACGGTACGGACACTTGATTCTGTTTTTGGTGTCTTAAGAACAAGCATGGTGCTATACTTCTTGTTTTGATAAACTTCCGGAAAAATAAATTTAATCTGTTCCTTTTTCCTGGTAAGCTCTTGATACGCTTTCTTCTTTATCCGACTCAACTGTAAGTCAACCTTTAAGGATGCGTTCTCATAATCATTTTCCGCATCTAACAAAACTTTAGACCACAATAGGCCGCTGATTTCGCCGACCCTCATCGAGCAACCAAGTGCAAGATGGATAAAAATCAGCAATCTTATGCTTTCACACAAAGTGATGGCTTTTTTTGCTGTTTCTTCATCCCATGTTTTTCTTTTGCCCCGAGTCGATGATGGTTTCATTGATTTTGTCAGTGGATTTTTCCCAAGCTCCTCCCATTCAACTGCGAGCCTGAATGCGATATTAAGCAGGCCGTAGATCTCATATATGTTTCTGTCCGAGATCAGAGAAGGGGGATCTTTTCGACCAGGGAGTTGTACCGCCTCTTGTTCACTCAGCTCACTGAAGAAAGTGGTCATTCGCTTTGTAGTACAATTTTTTAAGGGCCAGCTTCCAATCTTAGGAATGATGTAGTTGTTAATCAATCCTACATTAGCATCGTAAGCAGAAAATCCCCATTTTGTTTTGCCATAAGTGTTTATAACTCGTTCCATTAAATCTTGTACTGTCATCGCTGACGGTGGAACAAAAGTACCTTTAGATTGTTGGTATTCAACTTCTAGCTTTCTACCTTTTGCTTGCTCTTCTGATTCACATGTCTCCCATTTTGGTTTTCCATTAACGTAATAAACAACGGAAACAGAATTTCCTCTTTTAACAATTGATGCCATAATGCGCTCCTTTTAACTTTGATTGTTAAACCAATCATCAAAAGAAGCTTTTGATATGCGTACAGCCCTGCCGATTTTTATGGTACGAAATAAACCCATGTTGCATAATTCGTATGCCTTGCTTTTCCCAATCTTTAAAATGCAGGCAATTTCTGACACGGTATAGGTACGCTTCTCAATTACTTCATTTGTTATGGTTTTTTTAACGTCGTTATCGGTAGACATATTTCCTCCTTTCTGTACCGATAACAAGAAGCGCATTGGTGTGTTCCAAACCAATTATACTAAAAAAATGCTATCGGTACAAGTATGACGGTATAAATACGAAAAATTTACAACTAATTTGCAAAGCCTTCCAGAATTGTGCACCTCCCAGCCGGACCATTTCCTGCGCCCATTCTCGGCCGCGTATTTACAGGCTGCTACTGTGCAGCATTTCATCTGTGGGCGCGCTCGACAAAGGGTGTCATGGCACGCTGTCCGCAAATCCTGTATAACTTCCAGCAGGAGGCTATGAGCCATTGCATAATGGCTATTTATCAAGGTACAAAAGGAGTCGTAGGAAAACGGAGCAAAAGGTTTGTCCGATTTCCTATATGCCTAAAAAACAGAAAGCCTTTACTGAAATCTGTGCATCTGTTAATAATTTTTTTTGTAATTTACGAGGAAAATTTGTTTGGTGTGCGCTCAATCGTTCTATGAACCGCCCAAATAAGCCTCTCAGCCTTTATCGCCTAAGGGAGAATGAAAATACCCTTGCCAGAAGATAAAAGGCTTGTAGGTGCGTTTATGGCTGTGAGAAAATGAAAGGCAAAAAGTAGAGGTGCTACCCCTTTCTACTTGACAAAGAGTGGTTCTAAGCATTATCCTGGTGTTCTGGCATATGATTATTGCGAAAATACAATATATAACACTATATATAGTTTTTACGTATTGACAAACACAATATATAGTAGTATGATGTCCTTGTAATTGATATTTGTGCGTTTACCCTTCAGGGTTTGTGAAATCATCACATTGCACATGTTGTTTAAGATTGTAAGTGTCAGTAGGATAGCTGCGCCTATATGGTGAGCAGCACCTGAACTGGCACTTTTTTATTTATAGATATTTTTAGCCAAGGAGCAGAAAGGAGAAGAAGCAAATGCTGATACCGGTAATAACTCAGGCCATGTCGCCGCCTTTAAGCTGTATTTCGTTTAGAGCAAGTGCGAAAACAATGGTCTGCCGCTATGGTGAGTAATCTTATTAGGGCATAAAGAGGAATTGCTTAACAGTTTTCAGAGAAATATCTGCTGAACTGTCTGCAATTCCTCTTTTTTGTTTTATAGCAGAGAAGAATGGCGGCTGTAAAAGTGTTCATCCCAAAAAGGATAACAACAAAATTGTACTAAAATCAAAAACAATAAAGGAGTGTATGAGGAAATGAAGTCAGGAATAATTAGAAGAGTTGATGATTTGGGACGTATTGTAATTCCAAAAGAGATGAGAAGATACCTTCGCATTAAAGAAGGCGATCCCCTGGAAATCAGCATAGCTGATAACGGTGTGCTTTTGGAGAAATTCGTTCCAATATACGAATTCAAGAGACAGGCTAAAATCTATCTCTATACATTTTTTGAGCAATTTCATTTGCCAATCGTATTGTGTGACGGCCACGAAATGATCGCTTCAGAGGGTCTAGCGGTAGCTGTGGGTAGCCGATTATCTGACAGCCTGGAGCCCCATATCAAAGAGGGTACGGAGTATATTCGGACGTCTGATGAAAACAAGGTAGCATTGGTGGAGGAACAAGCGATCCATGTCGATGCAGTTATTCCAATTATCGCGGGTGACGTTATAATGGGCAGCTTGGTATTAATCCAGCAGACGGATGGATTACCGGTCGAAGAACATATCCAGTGCACAAGATTTCTTGCGAAATTAATTGCAAGCCAAATGGAACCGGAATAGGAGGCTATCCATGGAAGAAAAGAAGAACGGTGACTTAAAACTTTTCTTAAAAAAAGCTTTGGATATCTGTAGCGAGAAAGGGAAAAATTATTCCTTTGAATGCCCTCTTTGCAGCGGATTTGCTATTGGCATAAAAAGCTGCATGAATGGTCATATCATGGCTAGCTGTTCAAAGTGTGGAATACATATCAGACAATGAGCCGGCATGGGGGAAGCCATTGGAGATTGCCCCATTTGCTTATAAGTGTATAAAGCTGCCAGACGATAATTCGTCTGGCAGCTTTATTCTTTAGGAGGGATATTGATGAATAAATACATCTGTATTAAATGTGGTAAGGCTTGCTATTCTGCCGCGGAACTTGAGCATTTATATAATGACAGATGCCCTTATTGCAACGGAAAAATAAGACCAGAGACTGAGAAGAACTTAAAAGATGAAAGAGATCCTGAAAGAAACCATTGCCTGACGGACAGTAATGGAGAATAATGCTATAAACTGCAAATGAGGAGGTTAGAAATAATGAGCTATTATGAATTTTGTGAAGAAATCAAATCTATTGTCCAATCAATCGTCGGATCAGATTATAAGACCAGTGTAATGAAGATTAACAAGCTGAATGGAGTCACCCTTCAAGGCCTTATTATCCGAAAGGATTACGAAACCATAGCACCCACTATTTATCTTGAAGAATACTACACCCAATATCAAAAGGGGAGAGACATTGAATCTCTTGCCATCGATATTATATATTGTTATTTTCATGGTAAACCATCCAGACACTCCAACCTGGCCATTCCTTTTCTTGTAGACTTTAATACGGTTAAGGATCGGATATTCTTTCGATTAATCAACTATGATAAGAACAGGGAGTTGCTGGAGACAATACCGTATGTAAGGTGGCATGATCTTGCTGCGATCTTTGATGTGCTTGTTAAAAAAGATACCAACAAAATAGGTTCCTTTCATGTAATAAATGAAATTATGGAAAAGTGGGAAGTGGACACGAATGAGATTTACAACCTTGCAATGAAGAATACACGAAGGCTATTCGGAAGCAGTGTCCGTCTAGTGGACGATATCATTAGAGAGCTTATCAGGAAAGAGTTTGCTCAGGTGAAAGATAAGAATATATTCGATAACATGATGGAGACTTTCATGCCAGGAAAGAATGATTCCGGGAAGTTTCATAAAATGTATATTGCATCAAACTCCTTGGGCATAAATGGGGCAGCATGGTTACTCTATGAAGATGAAATTCGTTCTTTGAGTAATAAGTTAAATGCAAGTCTCTATATTATTCCCAGCAGTATCCATGAAATCATTATCATATCCGCTTATAAATGGATTCCAAAAGATCGGCTTCTGGGTATGGTAAAAGAGGTTAACAATACTCAAGTTCCGCTCCAGGAGGTATTATCAAATAATGTGTATTTCTTCGACCGGGAAACCGACAAAATATATCCGCTGGCTTCATGAAAGGAGAGAATATGGGAATTCAGTTTCAGGATACAGTCTATGGAAAACGTTTTTTTGAACACCAGCTTCCGGAGCTGATTAAGGCAATAAACCGTTTGACCGCGGCCTTAGAAGAAAACAACAAAAAAACAACTGAAGGTAACGAGCGGTCTGATGCATTGACATTACATAAAAAGTAAGAATATAAAAGTATTGAAACCACAGAGGAGATTTGTCGTCTGTGGTTTCTTCTGTAAATCGAGCCTGTGAAGAAAAGTCTGTAAAAAAAGCTTTCTATGATAAAATATAAAAACATAGGAGGCTTTTTTCAATGGGAAAAAGACGAGAGCCCATGAGTGAGGGCAAAAAGAACATCATCGCAAGTTTACTCCAGGAGTACGATATCAAGTCGGCTGAAGACATTCAGGAGGCCTTGAAGGATCTGCTTGGTGGGACAATACAGTCCATGCTGGAGGCGGAAATGGACGATCATCTGGGGTATGCCCCTTATGAACGTACCGATACCCCTAATGCCCGGAATGGGAAAAAGAGCAAAACCATCCGCAGCAAATATGGAGAAACGGACATTGAGGTTCCCCAGGACCGTGAAAGCACCTTCGAACCTAAAGTAGTCCGAAAGCGTCAGAAAGATATTTCCGGCATCGAAGACAAAATCATAGCCATGTATGCGAGAGGACTGACTACAAGGCAAATTTCCGATCAAATTGAAGATATATACGGGTTCGAAGTCAGCGAGGGCATGGTATCAGACATCACCGACAAGCTGCTTCCGGAAATTGATGCATGGCAAAAGCGCCCCCTTTCCAGCATTTATCCCATCGTCTTCATCGATGCCGTACATTTTTCCGTTCGAGACAACAATGTGATCCGAAAGCTTGCAGCTTACATCATTCTGGGGATTAACGATTCCGGGCATAAAGAAGTTCTATCAATCCAGGTCGGTGAGAACGAAAGCAGTAAATACTGGCTTAGTGTTTTAAATGAACTGAAAAACCGAGGAGTCAAAGATATCATGGTCCTTTGTGCTGACGGATTAACGGGAATCAAGGACTCCATCGCTGTGGCCTATCCCCAGACGGAATACCAACGTTGCATTGTGCACCAGGTCAGGAACACATTGAAGTATGTTGCAGATAAGGATAAAAAGGCTTTTGCCACCGACTTAAAAACAATCTATCACGCCCCCTCTGAAGAGGCTGGGTATCAGCAAATGAAGGAAGTCACGGAAAAATGGCAGGAGCACTACCCCAATGCTATGAAGAGCTGGGCTACAAACTGGGATGTGATCAGCCCGATTTTCAAGTTTTCCTCCGATGTGCGGAAGATGATTTACACCACCAATGCAATCGAAAGCCTGAACAGTACATACCGCCGCCTGAATAGCCAAAGAAGCGTATTTCCAAGCGACACCGCTTTACTGAAGGCACTTTACCTGGCGACCTTTGAAGCAGTGAAAAAGTGGACCCTGCCGATACGGAATTGGGGTAAGGTCTATGGCGAACTATCTATCATGTATGAGGGTAGATTGCCCTAGCAAAAAGCAAACGGCCGGTCAAGAGTAAATAAACGCCCTTTTCAAGGGCGCTCTTGACATGCCATTTGCTTTTCTCTATATTGTAATCAAGGGCGTGTAAGCCAGATTATGGCCTACACGCCCACCAAAAATTATCATAGAAAGTCAATTTACAGAGAAAGTTTCACACCGCCTGTAAATCAAATAATAATTTGCATATCAGGGCACGACAAGCAATTCAGTAATAAAACAAAGCTGCGGAACTTAATGTTCTGCAGCTTCGTTTTATTCCCAAAATGTTAACTAAGCAGGCTTTTATGGTAAACACTAAATAAACTTAATTTGCATAGAAATCCTTATAACTAAATATAGACCAAACCATTTGAGTATTGAAGCAACCGGTTATAAAATGTATATCATACTTATTTGCATATTTATTATAAGAAGTTTCATTCGTGATTGCTAAGTCAGCATTACCTTCCAGAATAGCTTCTAAAGCTGCCGTAGTTGATGGGGTTATGAATGATGTAAATTCATGTTCCGCGGTATCATTACCTAATAAAATACCTAACAAAAATTCAACGGGTTTACATGAAGCTACACGCACTTTAATATTATCTTTTAAACAATAATCTGATTTTGTAACTATCCCATATTCCGGAGTCGGAAAAGAAAAAGTATAGACCGTTGTTAATTCGGGGTTCCAGAAAAATTCTGTTATGGCACAATAGGCGCTCGGAACAAGTGCCAGATCAACTTTTTTATCGACTAAGTCAACCAATACTTTATCAAAGGTATCATATAGTTTTTCTTGATAGTCCATTCGCTTTTGTTGGGGTAAGCTTTCAATAAAATATTGTAAAGCTTGATAACTGCTTGTAGTTTTGGGTCCTAAAGTTCCTATGGACAATTCGGCCATCACCATAATCTTTTCAATCAAATTGGAAAACTGTTTATTGAATATAGTATGCAAATCATTATCCTTCTTTCGTGAGACAAGACACAATCAGTTAATATTCAATCAATAGAACTTCAACATCCTTTCTATCAACTTTTATATCAAACTCTGCTATGTCAATGTTAAGTAAATAAATTTTCATTGGTTCCATTAAAAAATCAGTGATGAAATTTCCAAAACGAAGGAAACATGTTCTCGAAACAATTATGTATTGTGAGCGCTCTTGATTAATGGATATATTTATGGCTGCAGGTTGCTGATATGTAATCTTTCTAACAAAGCAGTTTCCTACTTGCGTTTTAGTTAAAAGATACTGCTCATTTTCTTCCAGGCGTACAAATATATTCTGACTCATTTTCTGTGGCAAATAAGGGGTATCTACTATTACCTTAATATCCATTGAATAATAATCTGAAGTTGCAACTGCGGCATGATAAACCCTGCTTTGCAACAAATAAGAATGACCTTTGGTCACTTGATAGTGGTCACCTTCAACGTCAAAATCAAAATCGCCACGAAAGCAATACCCTAATTGAACGTGTGGATGATTATGGTTATCCAGAATAACATCCTTATCTGCTTTGAAGAGCAAAATCATATCTTTGCCAATTACTACAGATGAACTTAAGAAACCAGGCTTTCTGAGTTGTTGTTTACTGATATCGGTCAATGAAATGTTCATATTACTTCTCCTATCTGAGCAAAGGCAGGCTTCCTGCCAGTTTATTAACCAGCTTTTTATTACCACAAATGCAGATTCCCATATAATTTAGCGTCTCCTCGTCAATAACTGCCATTTTATCGATAAATTCATTATAGGTTTTACAGCCTTGTGCAACATCCGAAAAGTCCACTACAGTCAATCCTGAAAACTCTGGCTGATATAGTTTTTCGCGTATTTCTCTGATTAAGTCTGTATTGCCTTTTAGTATGGGAACAGGAAATTCAATAATTCCTAAATGTCTATGGCCCGACTTATTGATTACGTCTGCACCGACTACTTCCGGATAATTTTTTCCTAATGTTATGCCCATGACAGCAGCAGTGTTTGCAATTAGACCGAGCGGTAATTTTTCATCAATCACCATCACACATTTTAGATTTTCTTCCATTTTTAACATTCTCCCTCTTTTGCTAATTTTTTTGGATTTGTTTCGGATATGAATAAACCGGATAAAGTAAGCACAATACCAGCAAATGCAATCACCGTTATTCTTTCATGCAGAACAATGATAGAAGTAACTACGGTAATTACAGGCACCATGTATATGTAAACACTGGTTTTAACTGCGCCCAATATTTTTACCGCTATATTCCACGTGACAAAGCATAATGCGGAAGCACCGAAACCGAGGAACAAAATATTTAATAAATTTTGAGGTTGAGTGAACCTGTTAAATCCCCATTGAAAATTAAAGATAAAAAGAGCAGGAATCATAAATATTATCCCGTAAAAAAAAGTCTTTCGAGTTGTCTGTATCGTGTTATATCCCAATTGGCTAATTTTTTTCCCTAAAACAGAATAGACAGCCCATAGAACAGCTGCCAGGATTGCTAATATATCGCCTAACGGATTTAAGTCTAATACAAAACTACCATTGAACGTTATTAAAACAATTCCCATAATGGAGAAAAGAAAGCCTATAAAAAATTGTAACCTTAACTTTTCACCTTTTAAAAAAACATGTGCAAGTATGGCGGTAAAGAATGGTGCAATTGATATTATTACGCCAACATTGGAGGCTGCTGTATAGGTCAAAGCAATGTTTTCCAAAAGAAAATACAATGTTACCCCTGTTAATCCAGCTCCAGCGAATAAAGCCTCTTTTTTTAGATTGCTTCCTTGGATGCTATGAGGGTAAATTAGCAATAAAATAACTAAACCGATTATAAATCGGTAGAATAGAATTTCAATGGGGGAAAAAGAATTCAAAAGGACTTTTGTTGATACAAAAGTGGTTCCCCATATCAATATGGTAACGGTCGCAGACGCATGTCCATGCATTTTTACTTGGTTCATAGTTTCTAATAATCCTTTCACTTCATCGTTTTAACCTTAATTGCCTATGCCATCAACAAATATTCTAAAGCACATGGGGACGGACCTCCTTTCCAGCTTGATTTGCAGATTAGAAAAATTAATTGTAGTTTGAATATAACCGACACAATAAAAAAAGGAACGAATATGTTCCCGATAGGGTTTTTCTTGTTCTGAATTATATTGACAAAATAGGTAATCGTGAAAATCGGTTGCTTTTTCTTTATGCCTCACAAGCAGGGCTTGCGGGTTTTGAATGAAGAAAGTCCGTTCCTGATCGGCAGGCGTAGCATCACAATATTGTCTATCAATAGAATTCGGAACAAAAAACGCCTTATTGAATGCATTGAGGTTTCGATTCTACTCGGAAGCTGTATAATTTCATGTCAGGAAGCTAATTGGAAAAAGGTTGGTTGCCGCGAGATCGGCGTGCATGGAGTAAATGTAGCTGCCTTCAATTCTAGAAAGCATCTGAAATACAATTAAAAAAAGAAAAGGAGATCTAATAGTGTTAAAAAATTTAAAACAAGTTATAGCTTTGATTCTGATTGTTGTAATGTCTTTTTCCCTTACTGCCTGCGCAGATGAAAGCGCAGCGGATATTGCAGATAAGGTGGCAGCTAAGCTCGATTCCATTACCAGTATGGACGCCAAGATGGAAATGCAATTCGGCCTTGAAATGCAGTTGGATGGGCAGACGCAGAATATGGACACCTCCAGTGTGGCAAATATCACGAGTTTTAATGACCCGGTGCAAATGAAAATGGATATACATATGAAAGTGGACACGGATGGTCAAGAACAAGAGATAGACATGGAAAGCTATGCCGTTCAAGAGGACGGAGCGCTTGCGATGTACACGAAAGTATTTGATGCATGGCAGAAACAGATACTGACAGTAGAAGAACAGATGGAGTCAGTGAAACAGTACGATGCGCAATCAAATCTTCATATTTATCTGGAAAATACGGATTCTTTCAAAGTCAGCTCCGAGCAGCTCAATGGAGTGGAAGTATATCGCCTTGATGGTACGCTCTCAGGCCAATCTTTGAGGGAAGCAATTGAAGCCTCTGGAACAATGGAGCAACTGAGCCAGCTATCGAATGGCAGCGAAGATTTGTATGCCTCGATGTTTGATAATTTGAAAGATATGCCAGTCAGGATTTGGGCAAACAAAAGTGATCTGATGCCGGTACGTTATGAGATGGATATGACAAAGACGATGCAGTCCATGATCGACAACCTAATTGTTGCACAGGCGAAAGCGACTGGTGAAGCAGTACCGGCGGATTTTAAAATGAGTATCAAAAACGTTCATATTTCCATGGATATGTCTAACTTTAATAATGCCACTCCCATTGTAGTTCCCCAGGAGGCATTGGACAGCACGAAGTGACCTTTCCGCCAGGATAGCCGGTAGATCGTAAAATAATAAAATAAAGGTATGCAAGGAAAGCTTGTGGCCCATGGCCCATCTAAATATATGTGAAAATGCCTCGTTTCCAAGAACTCTTTTGGAAATGAGGCACTTTCTTATCTAATTCGGTTATCCATTTCGGCACGCAATTCTGTGGATATAACTATTGTGAATTTTGTGGACAACTCTGTGGTGAATTTAATACGAGGCATTTTGTTTGTGGATAAATAGGTGGATAAACTTGTTGTTAGATATAAAAACACCGTATATGCAACAGTTATATTGCTTTGATTAAAAAAATGGTCAAGGTATTCCTTAACAAGAGCGACCTAAAAATTTTGACCGCTTTTACCGAGCGGCCACTTCCAGGACATATGAAAATGGCGGCTATGGCTGAGGTTTATCCATTGCAAAGGCGATATTGGATGAATTAGGAGGAGACATACAGGTGCATAGCGTAGAGGGGAAAGCTTACAGCCTTTACGGTTCGTCTGGAGCCATAGTGGTAGAGGATGAACATTACACCGGTTTTTATAAAATGTTGTCACTCTCTAAAAACGACACCAGCTTCTTAACCCTGGGTAAATAGGAAGACCCAATACGGAGCGAATCACCGGAGGTTAACAACAACTGTGGACCTGGCCCGATACCTTTGATATGAATAACATTGACCAAGCAGGATCTGTGCACCCGAATAAGCCCTTTTTTGTTCTCAAATTCCTTTATGCTTGAGATAAAGGTATGATGTTTTTGATTTACCAGATGAACGGTTAGACGGCCCCCGTGTATTTGAAAGTATAAAACCTCCAAAGCGGATATGACCTTGAGTGCCTTCCTGTTTTTGATGATAAAGGCTGCGTTATTCTCCTTTAAAATTTTCCGGACCGCATATAGAAAAATACGGGCAAGGCATTGCCGGGTTGTTTTTCCTTTCTCGATATACTGCATTGGTCTAACCTCAAATATGTCGAATACATAATCGTTGTTATCAGCTAATAATATGAGCTCGCCCTCGTAGCCCCGCTTTCTCAGTTCAATGCTAACATCAAAATGTGCCTTTGTCTTCATATCCATAAATATGATATTGGCATGTTTGCAATACTCGTCAAGATGTTGAGCAAATTCTGCTTCGAATTGGCAGTATTCCATCCTGAACGAGAGATAATCCGACAGTTCTTTGAGCGTTTGAATATAATAATCGTCATCTGAACACAGTAAAATGTTTATCATAACCCTCCTCTTTTTCGTGCATGTTGTAGCATTGCTTATCTGTGCCTTTAATAGTATCTAAGCATATATATTAATACGTGTCCATCTCAATTTAATGATGATGTCACGAATGATAAGATTTATCCGCTGAATAAACATCCATCGAATTTCTACTTAGTTCGCATTGTTGATGTGATCAGTGATACCGCAATTCAGGATATCGGTGAAGACAGCAATGAAAAGGTTCCTATCCCCTCAGGTACAGAAAGTATGACTGTATCCGGGGATATTTTGCTTTCTTAGACTTTAATTTTGGGAATTCAAGTATTTCTACCATAATTTGGTACAAAAAAAGCCTAATTGGGAACAATGATCAACAACGAAAAATTTTCTGAGGTATACTTTTAGGGCAATAGCAGGTGATGCCTGCTCAAAAATATTACCTCACCCAGTGTACCGACACTGTTATCGGTGAAGAGGAACGAGACTAAACCTGGGGTATTTTACATTTTTTGACTTGTATTATTGAAATACGAGTTATTTTGCCATAATTCGGAACAGAAAAAGTCCAATTGGGAACAACGTTCAGGGTTTTGCGAAAATTATCCAGTAAACTGTTACATAAGTAGCGAGGGATGTTTGCCAATAGGTTTTATCTCACTCAATGGCGTTTCTGTTTTCGCAGAAGGCAGCAGAGTGAGTTCAAAAGGGGGAAATCAATGAAAAAGATTATATTGCTTGGACTATCCATATTTATATTTTTCTGCAGTGGCGTTGTTCTCCCTGTACAGGCAGCAGATTTATTACAAACGGATCGTACGGCAGATATTGTACTTGTTGCAGATATCAGTAATTCCATGAACACGGCAGATAAAGATCGGTATTTACAGGAGGCCCTTAAGCTTGCGGTAGATCTTGTTCCAGAGGGAGGACGATTGGCACTGATCACTGTGAATGGAGAAATCGTCTTTGCATCGGATCTCATTGACCTCTCGGATAGCAATGAGAAACAGCGCATTAAATCAGAAATAGAAGACCTTTCTTACTCTGGAAATACGAATCTTGCTGTCGGAATCCAAAAAGCAGTTTCTTTGCTAGAAGACAGCAAAAGACATACAGGAAAGAAAAAAATAATCCTGATATCCGATATTGCAGAAGGCGGATTGTACTTAGGAAGAGCCGCAACAGCTTCCGATTATGAGCAGCATGTCAAAATTGTCAAGGACTCTGCCCAGGAGGCCAAAGCGCAGGGGATCGTCATTGATACCATACTGCTTCGTCAGGCGCCCAAATCAGATTCCACCATTACAGAAATAGAAGCATTGTCGGAGCAGACCGGAGGGCAGATCCGGCGGATCGAAAACTCAAACGATTTTGCTGAATGTATTGAATCCATCTATTTTTCCTCATTCCAGTATAACCGCTCCAGTATTACCGGAATCAATACCATAGGGAAACAACAGACCATGGATATTGTATTGCCTACGGAGCATGTTAACCGGGCAAGAATCCTATTTTCATCCACCACCCCGGTCAAAGGGATACAGGTTAGTTATGCTGGGACGGTGATCAGCACAGAAAGCAACCGGTCCTATTCGATGGTTGACTTAAGCCGGCCGCCGAAAGAGGGCCTGCAGATTTTCGTTGATCCAGGTAACAGCAAGGCCGTTAAAGTATTTTTAATTACCGATTATACGTTAAATGTGACGGTTGCGGCAAACAGTGAAGTGGAGCAGGCCGGCAAAAAGGAGTTTACGCAGAAAACAACTCTGACAGTAGATGTTGTTGATATAGTATCCGGGAAGAGCATATTGGAAGAAGATTTTCTCGATCATTTTTCCTGTAAGGTATTATTAACCGCACCTGGAGAGGAAAAAGGAATCCCTCTGGAGATGAAAATGAATGACGATCAAAAGTTGATGGCCGTTATTTCACCGACAGAATATGGTCCGTATCAGCTTACTTTTGATATAAAGCAAGGGGACGTTGTATTAGATTTGCCCGCTGCCATAGTGTCAATAGACGATATCCGCCCAGTACCGGAGCCATCGAGATTTACGGAAAAAGCCGCTGCGATTGTAGGCGGGTGTCTCATTCTTATAGCAATAATTGTTTTTGTGTTCGTACGAAAACGTAAAGTCCATAGTAACAGCGAACTTCATAGCGAGATTCATTATGATTATGGATTTTCCGGTAAATTGGATGTATATATCGTTTGGGCAAAAGGTGGAGATTATGAAATTCCGCCATTTACTTTCTACTTAAGCCGCCTTGGCGGCCAAAAGCGGATCAATCTCTCCGAAATCCTTGCTGCCAGCAATATCCGGCTTTCTTTTGCCGGTGCAGAGAAAATATGGTTTTATGTAGGTCCGGAAAAAACGCTATTAATCAAAAATGGATCGAAAGCCAAGATTCTTTTTTCCGGAAGTGAAATTGCATCGGGCAGACACGCCAAGCTCTCTTATGGACAGAAATTCTATATCATTTTTGAGCAGGATGTGGATGAAATCGAGATCTATTATAGAAATGTGAAAGAAGGTGATGCAAAGGAAGAGGCAAGGCATACATATATGCTTCATCAATAAAGCAAAAAAACTAAATAATGAAAGGTGTGTGATTGCATATGGCCGATATTCGGCAAACGAACCGAACACTGGTTTTTGATTCCTTCAATCCAGAAAAACCGGACCTCCTTACAATGGTAGGAGATGTCCGGGGAATCGATTCTCTTTCTGACGAACATATAAAGAGAATCCACGAAGCGCTACTGGCAACCTCGTTCGAAGAATTCCTTAGTAAGCTTGATATTAAGGTATATTCCCTATTTGACGCGAACACGCAGCGTGTCAGATATACGCTATCCAAACCGGAGGGCATACCTGATAATCTGGTAACGGTAATTCCACTGAACATGCATAACAGCTTCTTTAAAATGCTTACGACCCTTGTGGATCACAAGCGTGCCCAAGGCATTAAGAATGTCGATTTCAAATTCGAAAGTATTCTGGATATGATAACGCCCAAGAAAGAGATGGATGAAATCCGTCAGACCCGTAAAGAGCTGCAGTATACCTATGCACAATACGACGCGCTTGAGGAGGGGGATCCCCAGAAGCTGGATTTGGGCGATAAGCTCAACGTACTATTTGAAGAGGCCAGTGAAAATTACAGCAATGTACTTGCCATGTTACCCTTAGCCATTGAAGACTGCGAAACAAGGCTGCTTTTGGGACAGAATGAAAATGACGGCAAAAGTGAAAGAATTGCAGCCGGCATTCTTAAAATGGGTGACCAGGGAGAATTAAAGGTGTTGGAAGCTCCCAAGGTGGATGAGACTTCTCTTACACTGACGGACAATACCAGCAATCAAGGCCTGATTACTGCTTTGGAAGAGGATTATGAAACAATCAATGGGGAAGATGCGACGGATTATGTAAAAGCGTTGGTGGTTCGTTCTTTCTGCCCGCTCACATCCGTATCACAGCAAGAAGTAGATATTCAAAAGGAAACAGAAAATCACAACGCCTACCTTGAATTCTACACTCAGGCTAAGAACGACTTTATCAAGACCGTGAAGCCGCTCATTGAAAAAATGTTGGGAGTACGGGAGTTCTTCGGGCAGTATACCGTCAAAGGAAAAGGGATGCGCCCCTCCATGCTGATTACGAACATTGCTCCTGAAATGATTGCCAAAAGCAGCAATTTGCCTCGTCTGCTTACCTACCTGAATACCGTGAACAACAAAAACGACTATGACAATACCGTTTGGTTCAGCATATTTCCAAATCTAAGTCTTTCGAAAACAGATGGAATCAGGGTGCGCCGCGAACGCTTCGCCGGAAATAAAAAGGTAGAAAATGCAGATGTCAATACCATGGAGACTTTAAGCCAACTGTTGAATGCTCTGCATGAATACAATGTTAAGACCTTCTTCTCTTTTGAAACGCGGGAGGAGACCACCTTTAACCGCATTGCTACCGATGGAATCAATGCCTTCGTAGACCGCTGTGAACCGCTGATGGATAAACCTTACAGTGCATATGCGGTTCCGTGTCTGCCCAATATCACCGTGGTACCGAAAGATAAATCCGGTGTCATCACAGGTGCTCTTATGGTAGCAGATGGCGACCAGGTGCATTTGTCTAAGGAAAAAGAGAATATTATGCGGCTTTGGATCGAGGGAGTCTATATCAGTGCAGCTTATGTGGCTGCCGGGCTCATGGCAGCCTGCCAGTGCCCGGAATATCTCAAAGAGCATTTTGTTAAAAACGTGTATCCGGAGCTTCCGGCGGTACGCTACGATATTGAAGCCGGAAACAATGCACTGGTGACGAAAACCACGCTGGCAAAAGAAATTACTGGCTTTACCAGCAGTGTAAAGGCAGAGATCAACAACAAAAATTTCGGTTTCATTTTTGCATCGGAAAATGCCAAATATAAGGGACTGCCCATTGACAGGCTTACGGTATACAAAGCCAGGAGCCTTGCATCTGATGGCACCGCCTTTGAGCCGATTTACCAGACCCAGTTGGAAGCATATTTTAACCGGATATTCCGTCAGGCGACCGGAGACTACAAGCAAGATAATATCATCAGCTTTTTCTCTACCAATCCGAACAGCCAGATGAGTAAATGGCTAAATCAGAAGGATTATGTCAATGCCATCATACAAAAGGGTGACGAAATCAAATATACGCTGGATGAAGCCAACGGTACCTGTGATATTGAATTTGTATTCAGCGGCAGCTCCAAAAACATGAGAATACAATTACAGCGTTCTACAGCCGGTAAAATGGCTTAAGGCGATAAAACAACAAATCAAAGGAGGTTGAAACAATGGGTTTCAGATTAAAGGTTAGCAGTTCAGAAGAAATTGCACTCAATGAAAAGCAAATCAAAGATGTGGAGTATCAAATTCTTACTCCCAAGGATTCCAATGCCCGAAGCACAGATTTAGGCGCTGAAATCAAGGTATGGGGTAAAATCATCCCATCCATCGCCAGTGCGGAGGGTGAACCCAGTATTGGCCTGCACAAATGGTCACTGGTACCGGCGGAACGCCTGGACAGTTACCGGAAAGCAGAGCTGGATGTAATCAGCGCAGGAGTAATCGTGCGCAGAATTACCCTCCCGAATGCATTTGTGGTGGAGTATGATGAGGACTTTTCTGACACCACAGGTAACGGCATCTTCTGCCTGCATATCCGGCAGAAAAAAGACAAGATCGCCGGCGTAGCCATTGAAGGCGGTTTTGGCGAATAATTAATTGAAAGAAAGGAGCATTTTGACATGGGTTATATTGTTAAAGCAGAAGGTACAAACGCATTTGAATTAACACAGGAAACGGTTGAAACTATTAGATTTGTCACGGATATCCCGAAAGATTCCAATGCCCGTGCGAAGGATACCGGCGCCACTGTTATTGTTACCGGTAAAATCCGTACGGCCGCGGATGGAGATTTGGCCGACAGTACACTAAAAGCGGCAAAATGGTCGCTGGTTCCGGCAGAAAGTGCAGATGCCTACCAAAAAGTCACGGTTACCACCATTGCAGCCGGGCAGGTAGTTCGTCAGGTTACATATCCGGATGCTTTTATTATTGATTACGGTGAGAAATACGATGATGAAACCGGTGTGGGTCGATTTACACTTACGGTCCGCCAAAAGAAAGACAAGCTGGACCAGATACAGGTTGAAGGCGGTTTTGCAAGCTGATCCTACACCGCACTGCATTCCAGAATGCACTGACAACGCCTGACTTACACGTTGGCGAAACACACAGGAGGGCGTGTCCGGCTGGGGCACGCCCTTTCTCCATAAACGAGGTGGCTGATGAAAGACTATTATGTAATCTTGGGTGTCCGTAGAAACGACGGGACGGAAACCATCAAACAGGCATACCGTAAGCTCGCGAAACAGTTCCATCCGGATCTTAATCAAGGAAATCCTTCTGCGGAAGCCAGATTCAAGGAAATTGGGGAAGCATGGGAGACATTGGGCGATGCGGAAAAACGGAAAAAATATGATTACGTGTTTTTAAAGACACAGCAGTCGAAAGAGGCGCCGACAGGAGCCAAAACCAAACATTCCCCACAGGATGGAAGTATTGATTATGAAAACCTTATGCGAGGATTTGATAAGTATTTTGGGAAAGAGAATATCACGAAAAAATCGGAGGTCAAAAATAAAGGAAATCCGTTGGATGCCTCTGCGCTGTTTGAACAGTTTATGGGCTTTAAAAAATAAAGAACATGGAGAAAAAAACATATGAATGCGAAAAGAACTGCCATATACCTGCTGGATATCATGATTCTGATCGTATCCGGTATCTGCATGGTGTTGATATATAGGAAGGTTGAAAATATTCAGGTTCAATACCCTCTTTTAGCTGCTTGCCTGATGATCCCTCTTTGCGTAGCGGTGATCGAGGTAAAAACTGCATTGAACGCCCGGGAAGGATCGTTTCAAAATAGAACGGAAGCTTCTGCGCTTGTTCTCCTGGGAGATAATCAGCGAGGAATCCAATTCTGGGACTTGTCAGGCCAGACTTCTTTCCTGATTGGAAAAAGTGAGGGTAAAACACAAGCGGATATAGACCTTTCCCAGACGGAATATAGTGCAACAATTGAGGCGCAGCACGCGGTATTGAATTATACACATACCGGTTGGTACGTTGAAAATGTTTCTTTGCGGAGCGATGTGGGTATCCGGCGTCCTGGTCAGGAACGCAGACAATTGCTGGTGGCTGGCGTCCCCTGCAAACTATTACCGGGAGATGAGCTGTATATCGCTGAAAATACAATATTGGCAATAAAGTAATGAAGAACGATAGGGAGGAATGAGGATGAGCTTTAAACACTGTAAAAACGGACATCTATTCGAGTCACGTCTGCACGGAAATATCTGCCCCTACTGCCATATGGTCGTTGAAAAGGAAGAGGATAATCTGGGCAGCGGAGTTTTAAATGAATTAGAAGCAAGACTGCTGTATGAGGAAATCGATCCTGTGTGCGGCTGGCTGGCCTGTTTTGAAGGGCCGCAGCAAGGACAAAGCTATGTACTCCACGAGGGTAAAAACTTTATCGGCAGGTCGGATGATATGGATATACGAATACTGGGAGATGATAGGATTTCCCGCCGAAATCATGCGGCGATTGCTTATGACAACAAAACACGCCAGTTTATGCTGCTGCCGGGGGATTCCGATGGCATTACATACCTGGGAAGTGCTGCTGTTTACACGCCAACCCTGCTTACGGATATGTGTGTTATCCAAGTTGGCAGAACAAAATTAATTTTCAGGCCTCTTTGTGGTGAACATTTCGTGTGGAGCGATGAACAGGAGGATGAACCGGTGTCTTCTATGAGATTAGCGGCCAATTTACCATAAGAGAGCAGAAACCCATTTTACAGGAGGAGTGACAATGCCCTACATCATCCTTGGCGGTTGTATCCTGGCAGCGTTGCTGATTGTTCGAATTTCGCTTGGTAGTCTGAACAGTATCCCTAAGATGGATACAGGCTATGCAGGTACGGCAGGAAATCAGCAGACGAACGCAGATGTATACGACTGGGCAAATTATGAAAATCAAACCCTATATGTGATTGCCGGTGGTATCGGGCGGAGCGGAAAAGGAAAGATTGCGGCACAAGAAGCAGTGGATACGATTGTCCGAATGTTCGAGGTAACAGGAGCAACCAAAAATCCGGCCTTCTTCTTCCGGCAGGCACTTCATAGTGCAAATCATGCTGTTTTGAGACGGATTACGGATGGTACGGCCGGAGCCAGCGTTTTATGTGCCGTGGTCAAAGATGGTTTGCTCTACTATGTATCCGTGGGAAATTGCAGAATATCCGTATATCGGCGTGGAGAACTCATCCCTTTAAATGAGGGACATACCATAGATGTATTGGCGAAAAATGCTTTCCGCAAAGGACAAATCACCCGGATGGAAGCGCTCGCCACTTTAAAAGAAAAACGGTTGTATAGTTTTGTCGGACACGATGGGTTTCGGAATATGGAGATTTTTGATGTTCCTGTTTCCCTTAAAAAAGGAGACACCATTGTCATGATGACGGACGGAGTGTATGAGTTCTTTTCAAGCGGGCAGATGGAGAAGATCCTGCACACAAGAAAAAGCAGTGTGCAAAAGGCCCGGCAGGTGATCGAGGAACTGGAGAAAAACAATCATCCTGAGCAAGATAATGCTTCCCTCATCATCTCAAAAGTGAACCGGATATAGGAGTATACCAAATGAGAAGAGATAATTCAGAATTTAAAACCGATTATGTAAGCTATGAAGGGACAAGGCTCCATAACAATGACTATTTCGCCTTTATGGAGCAGGACAGATTTGCCTGTTATATTCTGGCCGATGGAATTGAAACCGGGGATGAGAGCCAAAGTGCCCGGATTGCGGTAGAAGCGGTTGCCGCTGCTTTCAACAGCCATCCGTCCATGACCAGGAGAGCAGTCAAACGATATCTTACTGCGGCGCACAAAAGCCTGAAAAATAACCGCAGCCAACTTAGTATGAAAGCCTCCATCACCGTAGTCGTGACCGACTACACGACACTGCGCTTTGGCTATGTGGGCAATACCCGGTTCCATCTTTACCGCAGCGGACAGCTTCTTTTAGAAAGCAGGGACCATTCGTTGAGTTGGTCCATGATGGAACAAGATGAACTACCAAAGGATAAAATAGCCAGGCATGAAGAGCGTGGGAACCTCACACGGTATTTAGGACAGGAAGAAAATCTGGTACCGGATATTTCAAAGAAAATCAAGTTGCGGGACGGCGATATTATCGCCCTGTTTACCAGGGGAATCTGGGAAAATATCGACAGCTATGATTTACAGGCCGTGTTTGAAGAGGCGGGCCGGGAACCGGCAGAAACTGTCCGGTATGTAGAACGTCTGATATTGGATGCGCATCCGGAGGAAATCGACAATTATACCTTTGCATCTGTATTCATAAATAAGATTTATGTAGATCCCAATAAGGGGAAAAAAATCAAGACTGCACTGAAAATCGCAATTCCTGTTTTGCTTGTCCTTCTCATACTGGGAATTACCCTGTTTATTCGGCACAGAATTTGGCAGGAGAACAAACAGAATATGGATTTATATTATTTAAGCGGGATTGAGTACATACAGGATACTAATTTTCCAAGAGCAAAGGAAGAATTGCGCAAAGCCTATGACCTGGCGGTTAAGGTCAAGGATATTTCCCGCAGGGATGAAATTGCCGAATATCAGAAGCTGATCGATGCAGTCATTGAAAGCGATGAAATGTTGAAAAACGAAAAGTATGAGGAAGCCTTAAAAGGGTATCTCCATGCACGGGACCGTTCCAGATATACCGATAATCTGGCAGAGCGGTACATTGCCGACAAACTGGAGGTGACCAAGAACTATATCAATGTCTTTGATATGCTGAACCTCGGAGACCAGCTGACGGACCAGGGAAATTACGCATTGGCGGAGGAAAAATATCTCGCGGCCCGCATGCTCGCCACCCAGAACTATGATTTCGATGGAAGGGATAAAGCCAACAACGCGCTGGATAATTTATATTCAAAAATGGAGAAAGAAGCAGACAAAGAAAAAGAAGAGGGTAAGGAACGATCTCAAAATGAGGTTGCAGCCGCCGAATTCATAATCCAGGGCGACAACGCGTTAAAAGAGGGCGATATCGTAGGAGCCCGCCTGTATTATACCATGGCGAAAGAGAAGTACTCCGAACTGGGGAATGAGACGATTGTGGATTCCATCGATAAAAAGCTGGCGCTGGCAGAGGAAAAGCAGAAAGAAAACGAGGAAAGGCTTGCAAGGGCTGACCGTTATGTGGAAGAAGGAGATCGTCTGCTGGACCAGAAGAAATATGCGGATGCCAAAAAGCAGTACTTGCTTGCCCGTGAGATCTATGCGGACCTGAAGGAAGAAAGTAAGCGGGAAAAAACACAGACGAAAATAGAAATCGTGGATGGATACCTAACAAGAAGCAATTCGGAAGATACTCCGAAAAATATGGAAAATAGTACCGATAGTACGGAAAGCGATTCATAAGAAATCATGTGGAAAAGATTACAGAAATCCTTTGTGATGACATGAGGAGAGAAAAGTTATTTTGGAGGCAAAAGCATGAAACAGCTATCTTATACATTCAAACAGAAAACAGAACCGGTGCGGTATACGCTCTATCGGCAGGAAGAGCTAAATCGAATGACGCTGTTTCAACTTCAGGACATTTGCGAGCGTGAGAAGATCATCCATGCCGCTGTTAACCGTATGGACCGGGAGGAATTGATTTACCTGATCATGCGGTTCCGCGGCAGCCGTACGCCGCGGCTGATACGGACCCATAACCCGGAAGGCCTTCGACGTGTCGAAGCTGCACTTCATAAGGCAAAAAAGACATTCTTGCCTGGGCAGATTTCAATTCCAGGCAAATTGACAGTATTTGAAAATCTGGATACGAATCAATTTGACGGATATGCCCTTAATTACATCCGTGAACTGGATGGCGTAAATGCCGCTGTATTAGATAAAGAAGAAAACATATGCGCCTTTTTAAACATTGAGTCTTTTGCCGGAACCAATAAGCTGTATATTACCCGCAGCGAATATCTTACCTGCCGGGAAGCGGCTGTGCGGGATTACCATCTTTACCTGTTCCCACTGAACCTGTCCGATATGATTTGGGCCTTGTATACGGGGAATGCGGATGTACTGCCGCAGGAGATCCAGCTATACAATATTCCGTTGATGGATTTTTCTGTACGAAAGCCTGTGGAATCTCCTGTCCCGCTGGCAATTGATTTTGGAACCTCCAATACGGCTGCCGGGATGTACATTGATCATGTATTTTACAGCAGAATTTCAGAGGGAACACAAATGAGACAGCTACGGCCAGGGAAGATCAATTATGTGCAGTTCTCCAGTGCATTAGGAGAGAATACGCCGATTTTGCCTACGATAATCGGAGTGGACCAAATTGAAAAGAGCACCGTACATTACAAGGTTGGATTAGAAGCAGAAGAAATGGTGAACCGAGGGTTTATGAGTGAGGACTTCTGCGTCTTTTATGATATTAAACGTTGGGTGAGCAGCTATGATACGGAAGAAGTTTTAACCGACTACCGTGGAAATCGGATGGCGGTTCCTCGTAAAGAGATTATCCGGGCTTTTATTCAATATGTCATCCATAGTGCAGAGCAGCGGTTCAAATGCAAAATTACCAGCATCTATCTTTCGTTTCCGGTTAAGCAAAAAGAAAGGTTTTTATCCTTGTATCAAGAGATCCTGTCTGATTACACCATAGCGGACAAGGAAATGATTGACGAAGGCGTATCCGCACTTTACAGCACGATTGCGGAATTGATTGATGAGAAACAGTTTGAAGAAGATACCTGGTATAAAGCCCTGATTATTGACTGCGGTGGCGGTACGACGGATCTTTCCTCATGTGAATTTTCCATTCGGAATGAGCGGGAAGCCTATAAGATTGACATTGAAACAGCTTATGAAAATGGCGACACGGACTTTGGAGGAAATAACCTGACCTTTCGTATCCTGCAGCTTTTAAAAATTGCAGCGGCACACGTTGTAAGCAAAAGTGGAATGACCATAGAGAAAATTGCTTCGGACATGGACTGGGATATTTTCCGAACCGTTGACCAACAGGGGGCTGCTGAGGTGTATGAGAATCTGGAAAGAGCTTATCAGGAGGCGGAGCAGATTATCCCTACCCGGTTTAGAGAATACGAAAACCGGAGTAAAGAAGAGTATTACATGGTGAAAAACAATTACTACTACCTTTTTTCACTGGCGGAACGTGTTAAAAAAGCTTTTTTCAAAAATACACAGATTTATCGCATTTTTGTAGGCTCAGAAACCGTAGAAACAACAGGCGATGGTTTAGCCTGCCTGTATGCAGCACGGTGGAAACTGGCGGCGGTAGTACGCAACAAACTTACAATTCAGAAAGAATTCCCTGGTATCATGCTCCATTCTTCCCTGATTAAGCTGGTGCTGAAGGCAGATATTTATGACATTATCCGAAGATTTCTTGAAAAGCTGTATGAAAGCAGGGAACTGAATGATTTCCATATCATAAAGCTCACCGGGCAAAGCTGCAAAATTGATCTGTTCCGGGAGTGTATTAAAGAATTTGTTCCGGGAAAGCTGATCCGGCAGCGCCAGGAAGAGAAGCAGGGCGACGATTACCGCCTCAAGCTTACCTGCCTGGATGGGGCCATCCGGTACATCAGCGACAAAAGACTGGGCTATGCCAGGGTGAACATTACCGCGAAATCACCAGCTTTGCCTTATGTGCTGTCCACCTATACCCATACCGGGGAAAAGCGGGTGCTGATCCATAGCCTTGACCGCAGCCGGATTTACGGCAGTATTTCCCGTTCGGAGAGTGTAGAGCTGCGGCTGCATTTGGAAGATACCAAAGGAACCGAAAAGCACATTTATTCTATCTTCTGTGATCCCGACACGTTTCAGGCTGTTACGTATGAGCAGCTTGCCGCGACGTATGCCGGTCGAATCCCACAAGATGAAGTGGATGACATCATCAATGGCGAGGTGCGCTATTTTGTCTGGGCGGACAGCGGGCAATGGGGATTTTCCGTTGTCCCGGTTATGCGGCGGAAGGAACAAGTTTTCGTAGGAAAACAGCAACTCATGCCTTTTGAAAATGACAGTTGGAATGTTAATTACTTTGATGGAACAAGATAGCGAGGATTACGATATGTTTGAGCATAAGATACCAAAATTTACACCGAAACGGGCACTATCCAGAGAAATATTGTTTTCGATGCGGGACATTGCATACCAGGAGCAATCTGTCCGTTATGCCGAGTATTGTGACGGCATCATTACCGGCTGTGCATTATACGAGGAAAATATGAAAATAGGAGTTCAAAATGGGCTTGTTAAATTTGGCGGCAGGCTATACATATTGAACGAAAAACTGGACCTCCCCTATCAACCTACCGATGAATGGACCATGCTGAAGATATGTTTTGGAACGCAGATTCCGTCCAGGGACTTCATTCATTACTCAGGCAAGCTGGTATTGGATAACGGTCTGCGGGTACAGGCCAACGAAATGGAATTGGGCCGGTTCAAGCTAAAAAAAGGTTCCAGACTGCGCACGAATTATATGAACTTCAGAGATATGGAGACAGAATACGATACGGTAAACCTGCTGCATGTGGTTCAGGCGGCTCCGGGTGAACCGACGGTCAGCCCGAAGATTACCCGGCTGTTTGCACAAGAGGCCTTTCCATTCCTGTGTGATCATCCGATGGATATTTCATTTTGCAGTATCTGCCTTGGGTCAGAACAGGCAGTCAGCCGGAATTATATCCAGTGGTATATCAGCCGCCGCATGAATACGGATTACAAACACTTGGATAATTTACAGATTCACCGGTGTCTTACGGATATCCTGGAGGCCATACGGACCGGCATTACCCTGGGAGGAAGAAAACGACCTTCCGGACATACCATCTTATTGGACTAAGACCATACCATAGCGGTTACAGAAAGGAGCGGGGGCCCATGCCTTTACTGGAATGTGAAAACAAACACTTATTTAATGGAAACAAATACGGAAACCGGTGCCCATATTGTGGCTTAACGGTGGATAAACCGGAAGAACCCAAGACGGCGGAACAAAAAGAAGAGGAGCTGCGGATTCAGAAAGAACAGCGGGTTTGCGGCTGGCTGGTGTGCATTGAGGGTCCCGACGAAGGAAAAGATTTCAGGATACGAAAAGGCAGGAACTATATCGGCAGCGGTGCGAGCATGGACATACGGATTTCCGGAGATAAACAGATTGCGGTGAAAAACCACGCGGCGGTTGTTTATAATGAGAAAACCCTGGAGACGGTTTTGCTTCCGGGGGAATCCAATGGATTGGTATATTGGGAGAATACGGTCATCTATGAACCAAAAGTTTTGGATCCTTTTTCCCGTATTGAGCTTGGAAGCACCGCGCTTCTTTTCGTTCCCTTTTGTGGTCAGATGTTTGACTGGAACAAACAAAAGAATGATTAAGCGGGGGTGAGCAGAATGGATATGAAAAGTTATATTGCACAAAAGCTGAATGAAATGGGGAATGCAGAGAGCAAAACCCGCTTACGGGAAATCTTTGAGCAAGTTTTTCTCCCCATGTATGAGTACACAGAGACAAAATATGCTGACCTGGAACAACGTATATATAATGAAATTCCCTTTACAGGAAATCAATGCGCCATTTATTCCAATGTGATGGAGCGGGCGCAGGTGGATGGCAGCCATATGTTTCTAAAACCGATGCGGGAAGATGATCTCCAGGAACCGACTCATTCCATCGGGCGAATACAAGAAGAACTGGCACGCTCCGGGCAGTATCATATATCCACGGTCTTTTTTGAAGCCGACTATTTGCAGTGCAAACAGCTTGAAGAGACAAAGCGGTTTTTTCACGGTACCCTCAGCACGGAGCAGGGGGAGGTTCCTGCAACCTTCCAGCTATCCGTTGCAAGAAAATATATGGACCAGGTATCCCAGTTGTATCGCTTATTTTGTGCCAACCATATTCCCTGGACTACCGTAAACTGCTCGTATTTATTAAAATTCTTTGATGTGCATTTGGTGGAGCTTCATCAGGAGAAGCCTTTACCGGATAAAGATGTTACTGCCGTACAGATTGCCTATGAAGGATATGAAAAGTATATCCGTCCAAACAGGATACCGGTTTGGAATGTAGAGAAGCTGCACGTTGAAAGTGATGATTTTGCAGTTCCGGCAGAAGATAAAATCAATTATGAATACCGGTTTGATTTATCTAAGACTGGGCTGGAACATGGTTATTTGGTGGACTATGACAGCTCAAATATCGTGGCGACCCGCCGGGAAGAAAATTCCCTGATTGCGGTTTCTTCGCAGGAAAAAGGAGTCGAATGGGATATCACAAGGATCATGCAGCGTAAAGATACGATTACCGACCAATATTGCTATGAATTGTTGTCCAACATGCAGACAGACAGCTTTGCCGGGCGCATGGCCTCTTTTTATGGAACCAGCATTAAAACCAAACTGGAGCTTATGCGAATCCTCCGGTCCTTTGAAGCCGGCGCCTGTTTGGAATTTGACTCCCTTCACATTACAGAAACTCCTCTGTTGGGTGAAACCTATGAAATGAATGGATTTATCCGGGATGAGGTCCGGGAAGCCGGAGGCCAAAAGACAATGCTCCTTCGCTTTAGACCATTAAGGCAAATGGATTTCCTGATCCGTGATGCCATGAGTTTTTTGGTTTCGCAGGTACAGTACATATATCCGGAATATCGATGTGTGGGGGTGCTTCTTGTATGAATTATATCTGGGACGTAGCCTTAAAAGCACAGGAGCAGGGAGTACCGCTTAAGGACATTGTCTTTCGCCCGGCGCGGCCTGCCACCCCTTATACGGAAATCGCCTTTTCCGATATCAACCAAAGGGAATTGACGAACCCCGTCATTGAAGTGAATGCAATGTACCGGTTTAACGACATATTCAAATCCCTGTTGGATCTGGAATATGTCGATGACACAGAGTTTAAGGAAGTTTTGTTTGATGCATTAATGCATTATCTGGTGGGAGTGGATCTGCGCCAGGGATTATGCCGGTGGGATTATTATCAGAAATTTTTAAAGCAGGATTTTGGTGATGGAAAGTTTGGAGCCGGGTACAAAGAAATGTTTGATTCCTATGACCGGCAGCAGGCAAGGTATTTATCCGCTTATTTAACAGGCCAATATCAGGCTGGCTCGTCCCTGTTTTATTTACGGGCCATGATAAAAGCGCTGTATCCGCAATCCATCGTATATCTAAATGAGGATAAAGAACTGGAACTCCTGATTTATATCGGAAAGAAAGAATCTCCCGAACTACGCCGGCAAGTAGAATGCCTATGCGATGCATTTGTGCCGTTTGAATATTCCATTCACCTATTCTGGGATAAACATTTTGGCATTATTGGGATAGATGAAACCATGGTACCGGATGAAATCGTACTGTTTTGAAAGGAGGATTCCATATGGAATATATGGATGAGAAGATTATCAATCTTCGTAATCAGGCTAAAAAAGCAACGCACACCGATATCGAGCAAGGTGTCTATGTCTACGAGGAACTACTGGCGTTCGAACGGCGAAAACTATTTGATGAAAAAATGAGCATCCTGCTGCCGGTTTCTTTTGAAATCATGCCGGAAGAAATCGCGAAAGTCAAGTATCCTTCTGAGCAGCGGCCGCAGCTCATATACTCCAATGCTGCCGGCGATGTGAATTTCACATTCAGTCTACTTGATGCGCAGGTGAAACCGTCGCAAATTGATGAAGCCAGGGATCGCTTCAGGGGCTTTATCAAGAAGATTCAACCCGCTAACATTTTCTTTGAAAAAAAGGAAGAGGAGCTGGGAGACACCAGGGTAGCTTGGTTTGACTTCAAAAACTACGGCCTTGACGCCCAGTTGTATAACCTGTTTTACTTCACCGATGTAAAGGGAATGATGCTGCACGGAATCTTCAATTGTAAGTTTAAAGACGCCGAAGTTTGGAAGCCCGTTGCAGAGCAGGTCATAAAATCAATTCTTGTTGCAGAGCGGGATGGCACTTAATGCCTCCCCTTGCGGTATTTGAGATCAGAAAGGATGTGGAACAACCATGAGAGACAGCAATATATTGATTACCCCTTTTCGCTTATTGTCCCTTTTAAAACTTAACATAACAAAAGGTGTAAATCAGCATGCAACGGCTCAGTTCGAAGGCATTATACCGGAAGAGAAAGAAGAGGAATATGTTCAGTCCTCTTTAGAAAACGTTCAGACTACCATTTTGGGGCGGGATGAAACAAACAAAGAAGTGGTCCTATTCCAGGGGATTGTCAAAAGTTTTAAAACAACAACGCAAAATGGCCTGAAAATTGCCCATGCCCAGTTAATTTCCGAAAGCTACCGGTTGGACATAAAGCCGCACATCCGGACTTTCCAGAACACCGGCTTTACATACAAAAATGTAATCGATAGTTATCTGAAAAATTATAAAAACAGCGATTGTATCATGACGGCTGGGAAGGGACAGGCCATCCAGAAGTGGCTGTTACAGTACCAGGAAACAGATTGGGAGCTTACCATACGCCAGGCCAGCCATTTCAACAGTTTTTTGGTAGCCGAGTACAGAATGCCCGGTGTCAAATTCTTTTTCGGGATGCCAAACCGGTCTGCTTCTTATACCGTCAACCCTACCCATTACAGTGTGAAAAAGAATGTGGATGAGTATATCCGGAAAAAGAATAACGGCGTGGAGGGGCTAACGGAAAAGGATGCCGCCTGCTATGAATTCACTGACAGAGAGATCTATGACATAGCAGATCCTATCCTGCTGCATGGGAAACCGCTTTATGTATTTGAAATACACAGTATGCTGGAAAACGGGGAGCTTATACACCATTACTTTCTCAAAACCCAAAACGGCTTTAAAACAGTAAAACGATATAACGAAAAAATCATCGGTGCGTCCTTAGCCGCGAATATCACTGGAATTTCCAAGGATATGGTCCAGGTCAGTGTATCCGAAGATGAAAACAGACAGAATTCCGGAGCGGTATGGCTTCCCTATTCCACCGTATATTCCTCCGGTGATGGTACTGGATTCTATGCCATGCCGGAAAAGGGCGATGAAGTCCGGCTGTACTGCCCGAACGAAAAAGAGCATGTAGCGTATGTGATCAGCGCGGTTCATCTCACGGCCAGCGGTGCCCGTGAAAACCCGGATTATAAGTCCATTAAAAACAAATATGGCAAGGAAGTACTGTTTACTCCCAGTTCCGTACTTGTTACAAACAACAAAGGCATGTCGGTGGAACTTCTGGACGATGAAGGGATAAAAATCACCAGTGACAAAGCTGTGAACATTAAAACGACGGAAAATATGGATATTGCCAGTGAGACTTCTTCTATTTCTCTGGTAGCCCCGCAATCCATCACTTTGGAGCAGGGTGACAGCAAAATCAGGCTGGAGAATGATGTGATCGTCGAAGGAGCTCAGACAAAGATGCAATAGCAGAAAGGAGGCCGCTATGAGTAAAGGGAATGAACCGGAATATCTGGTACGGGGTGCACAGCTTCAATGCAGGTGCGGAAGCGCACCAAGAAAACTCAATCTCCCGTTGTGCCACGGAGTCTATGTAACCAATCAGCCAATGATGAATGCGGACGATAATAAGGCTAATGTTAATGTCATGTTTTTTGGCATATGCGAGAAAACCGGAGAGAAATGTGATCCCCAGATATGTTCTCCCTGGCTGAAGCCACAAATGAAAACCATGGTTTCCGGAAGTCCGGCCATTACAATGGATTCCTTCCTGGTCTGCAGCAAAGGAGGGCTGATTGAGCCGAAAACTTCAGGGCAGGAAATGACAGAAGCGCAGTCAATAGCAGAAGTAGTTATGGTTGCCGGAATAGCAGCTACTGCTGGAACGCTGGCAGCAATGGCAGTTGGTGCAGCAATGGCAGCAAAGAATAAGAATAAAGAAAAAACGGAAAGTAATGAAGATAGAACCAATAAGGGATTGGGTAAGATGACTATGAGCCAAAAAGGATTCGATCTCTTGAAGCACCATGAAAATAACCCATCTGTACTCCAAGGATGGGGGCTAGGGGTATATAATGGTTCCACCTTAACAGGAATATATCCGCATTATGTATTTAGAATAAGCAAAGCGACGGGTAAGTGGGAGTCGGATGGAGGAATGACATTTGGATTTGGTCACTATGTTTCTCAATCCGAGTATGGAACAGATGCAACAGAAAAAGCACTTGTCGACAAATATGCGAAGGGGACAGCTTTGATTCCATCGAACATCCCATTAAATGGAGTATCTTATATAGTTCCTGGTTCAACTTATATGCCAATAAAAGATGTCGAAACCCTTTTAAAAAATGATATAGCAGAGCATGAACAAGAGTTGGAAGATACAATTAACAAATATGGATTTTCTATAACACAGGAACAATTTGATGCACTTGTGAATTTAAGATATCATAAATATAGACTCGGAAAAGACATTGACGATTTGTTAAAAGCGAAAGATCATGATAAATTAAATTGGGAAACAGCCATTAAAAGCTTGATAGGAGTTAATGGAGATATTAATCGAGCAAATGATTTGATTGATTTGTTTAATAATGGCACATATCCTGCGGGAATATAATTTAAAGAGGTAAATGTATGAATAGGAAAGCATTACGATTGAAGATAAGTATATGCATGATGATGTTATCTATGTTAGTTAGTTGTCAAAGTATAAAACAAGAACCAGATTTATCATATCAGGTTGGTGGTTCTACGGAAGCAGATAATCTACAGGAAAACAATAATTTGTCTGAGAGCAAATGTCTTGAACAAGATAATACCTTCTTAGAAAAAGATGTTGGAAATATTCGTGTTGATTATGGTTACAAAATGTTATATGGTAAATGGTTGGTTGAAAACAAGGTAGGTGAAAGCTATAGGCTTGACGTACAGGATATTAGTGACGTTATAGGAAAAATATTTATGTTCTCTAGAGAAAAGGTTAATCTATATTATCATGATCAAGAAATTGAAATCGAGTTTCCTGAATATGATATAGTAATTATTCCTTTAGATGAGCAGACGACATACTTTCCTTATATGCCTACTATGAACGAACTGGGCATAAATGGTGATTATGTGACTATATTTTCAATAAAAGGATATGATACTTATTTTATCCTTAAAGATGATGAATATTTAATAATGTTTTATAAAGATGCATATTTAGAACTGAAACGCATTGAACACGAGGAGGGATATAAATCTTTTTATCACGCGCTATAGCACTAAGTACTTTTTCGATAAATATGCTGATATAAAAGATTTGCATTCAATATTATCCAATTGCGAAAATACAAAAGATTATTTAGCCGGAACATTTCATGTTTATTTACATAATGGAGATTCTTTAGGATTACCTAATGTAAATGCCCCAAAAGATTAAAGTTGTGTTGATTGCAAAGTTAAAAGCCGACCCATTACCTGCCAATATGGTACAGACTGGTGGGAAAAGGATAAGGTAATACCAAAAATACATACGCGATGGCAGATGATCAAAATAAAATTAAGGACAGGGTTAAAATCAGTATGAAAACGTATGAAGTAATTGAATAACCAAGAGCATAATTTGAAAGATGATGTAGAAATGGAACAATTTGCGTTCCAGGATACTCAGTCAATATTTAACAGAGGCTTTATTCATTTTTCCTACTAAGATATATCAGTTACTCCTGAAGTTACATTTTATGGGAAAGCATGAGCGGAAAATATGATAATAGAAGCAGAAGTATTATAAAATGAAACTACCAATACTTTAATACCTGAACAATCCGCAGAGAATGCTATTACTTCTTCTGAAAAAGACCGAAAAGAGTATACGATTTCATTTAGAAACAGCTCCGATTTTTAGTTTCAGAGGTTTCCGAACACTTCGACTGGAGTAACAAATCTATAGTTGGATATTAATACGGAGGAGAAGATGAATAAAATTACTAAATGGATTATATCTATACTTGTTTGTGTCAGTATGTTTTTTTGCGGATTTTTTATATCCAATAAGCAAATATTACAAAATACTACTGATTATTCTACGCAGGCAACTAATACAAGTGCAGATTTTAGTGAAGATACAAACAAAGATTATATCCCAAATTTAACTGAAGCCGAAATTACTTTTTTAGAAGAGCATCTTTTTGGACAATGGCGGTTTTCCGAAAGGTTATTTGAATTAGATGAAAGCAAGAATATTGTATACAATACCACTTACAATATTAGTGACTCAGGAGTGGAAGAGCTTAAAAAAAACATTGTACTGCGCTATGACAAAGATTGGATACAATTTGCGGTGCCAGTGACACAAAATTCGTTTAAAAATGCCAAGGATATGTTTTTATTTGGAAAAAATGGCGGATTTCTATCAATAAAAGAACCAGTTTATACTATTAATAAAATGGATTCCGATACTATTAATTTAAGTAATGTATGTATAGATGACCAAGGATATGATATACAATTTTTTGATGCTGAAAATTTTATCAATGTCAAGTATTATTCACAACTTGAAAAAGGTGAATATACTCAAAGAAAGGTAGGAAAAGATTTTGCTAATACGATCTATATCGACCACAATAACAAAAATATCATTTATGTAGACTTTTGTGGTCTTTGGAGAATGGAGAGAGATGATACATATTACGGTACTGGCGGAAAATCAGAGCGTTAGATTTAACCAGAAATCACTAGGAAGTACCATGATATTAGAGGGTGATTAGGAAATGAAACAAAAAATGCTGTTTCTATTTGTTGTAATCGTGATTATATGTACATCATGCAATCAGCAGTATAGTACTACTGAATCGGCAAATATTGCAGATGACATTCCTATAACTTACAGTGAATCTATGCATAATAACCAAGCGCCTAATGGAGATTTAGAAATACAAAAAATAGAGTTATATGGCACTTGGAGTCTTGATAAAGTTATTTTAAGCTCAAAAAATTATGTTGGAGAGAAAAATTGGGGAGATGGTCATATATTTAGCGAAAAACAATACGTTGGATATGAAGTTGAGTACACTCCTGATTATTTTCGGTTAGGGGATCAAAAATTCTTTTCTCCAATGTATAAAGTATCGGAGTTTAGATTTTATGATTTTAATAATAATGGTGACTTTGAAAATCCCGACTTATATGAGTTTGTTAAAAAAGAAGGAGTGCATATTGATAAAATAGAAGAATATGAAAATATGGATGATATACCACTTACTTATTTTTTAGTCACGTTGAATGAAAATAATTTTATTCCTGTTGGAGATCAGTGTTTGCTTTTAAATGAAAACATTATGTTAGTTGGTGTTTGGGGAGATGTGATCTTGGCACATAGATTAGAATAGTAAAGGTGATGTTCAATGACCAAGAGCATAATTTGAAAAATAATGTAGAAGTGAACAATTTGCAATCCAGGATACTCAGCTATTATTGAATGGAGGCTTAATTTATTTTTCCTGTTGATACATGAGTTACTCCTGAAGTTACGTTTTATGGGAAAGGAAAGCATGAGCAATAAATATGACATAAACAGATTGTTTGATTTACTTGAAGAGAACAACGACATTGATTTTGAGCAGATATATAGGTTGGTTGACAGTGATGACAGTGAAATACGAAGATTAGTTGCGGAGTTACTAGAAAGAGATTTCTCTGGCAAAGGAGAGGACATCCTTATAAAGCTATCAGACGACCCTGATGAACTTGTCAGAGCAGAGGCGTGTGATTCCTTATGTCATAGTACAAAAACTGATGTTCTGAGTAAGTTGTTAATATTGGCACAGAGAGATAAAAGTGAGATCGTCAGAAGCTATGCACTACTTTCTTATTGGGACGTTTATGCGAATATAAACGGTAGCAAAGGAAAGACAGAAGAGCTGGTTCATGTGTTTCAAAAGATGATTGGTTTTGAGAACAGTGAACATGTCAAGATTATCTGCTATACATCTTTGTACCTTTGTGGCAGGACTGAGTTTCTTAGGCTGATAGTAAAAGGATTGGGAAACAAGGATTATCACATAAGAAATCTGGCAGCAGACAGCATAAAAAAGATTTGTAGTGATTCTAATATTGATGAAATTCAAAGGGTCATCAAACCTTTTTGTGACAAAGAAAAAGTAGGTTTTATAAAAAACAAAATGAATGCAATTTTAAGTTATGATCCTGCTATGTTGAAAAATGTGCTGCAGCGTTGAGACTGGAGCATATGAATTGGTAATTGAATAAACAAAATTGATACTGTCCAGCAAAAATAAAAAGAAGAAGTGATTTAATGAATAGAAAAGAAATCATTGAAATTTTAAAAGATATGGCCGGTCCATTAGGTCCTTTCACAAGGATAGAAAGCATGGAGGATTTAATTAATCTACGTTCCAATAGATATCAATCAATAGACATAAATGCACTTGATATATTAATTGATATTATATTAAATCCACCTGGTGAAAAGGAACTGGGACACATATCTTCCGAAGATATTGAACTTGAACTGGTAGAAATGCTTACGATAATTGGACGTAGGGATGTAACTGATTTTCTGAGCAGAACGAAAAAATTACTATACCTGGATCAAACAAGAACCGTAATGATTGATGTTTTAGGCGGACTATGCCAGGAGGAAAGCCTCTTACTTCTAGAGTCACTCTTGTCAGAACATTTAAACGAAGAGGAAATAATTGGCCTAATTGATGCAGTAAGTACACACAGTGGATTAAAGGCAAAAGAGCTTCTAGAGAAAATAAAGATAAAGTATTCTAATTACTCAGAAAAAGTCTCAGAGGAAATAAATATATGCCTGTCTCAATTGAAGTAAATGTTCATTAAGATTAAGTTGTATTGAAAAAAATGAAATTGTTGAGAAAAGAAGCAATAGCAGCATGGAAATATTTGAGAAAAATATAAATCAGTAAAGTTGGAAAATATTATGAACATTGATGAACTTAAACAATGGGCTGAGGTTCAAAATATTTCAGATAGAATCATTGGTTCATTTAAAAAATTCTTACAGAATTATGAGTTGGATGACCCTATCGAGTATGCTGAAGTCATGAAAGGAATTGATAAAGAAAATTTAAAATATCATGTACATACGATTTCGCTTAATTTAGGTAATTGGCCAGAATGCAGTTACAATACAGTTTCTGGTTCGATGGACGTTTATTTTGGTGAGAAACAGATTGCAAAGTATAAGGTATTTTATTTGTTCTCCGGAGAGGTTGAAGATGATATTGCCGATTTTCTGAAAGTGGACAAATGGTAAAGGTAGTTATGGTTGTTCCATACAATCCAATTTGGATAATGGAATATGCAGTGATACCAAAGGAGGAAGGATGGAAAATAGAAGAAAACAGATATTTGAGTATGGCTCATCCGTTCTTACGGGCAGACTTGAATCCAGTGCCCGGTTGATTCATCAATATTATGTACAGAACAGGGAGTCCATAGAACAGGATTTCCTGGATACATACAGTCAGGTGTTCTCGGAGACGGTCCGGGTGCAGAAAGCCGGACGAAAACAACCAATAAAATGGATATGCACTTCCTATCTACGCAGTAGTATTTTGACGGGTGATCCTAAGTTCCATATCGGTCTGTACGACGCCGGTTTCGTTTTGGATAAAACTGAAATCCAGGGATATTGGCACACTGAATTTTTGTTCCAGCCTATTAAGAATGATATGTCCTATCTCACACAGCAATTAAGGCAAAAGTTTATCCGGGTGATGGATTATGAAATCAAGGATTTTTCAATTCAGTATGCGCAGTTGTTCTTCGCTATAGCGGAATACATTCATGACGATTTAACGCCCCTGCTAATTAAGTTGCCCTGTTTTTTGGACATGGATAAAGCGGACCCGGTTCATTTTACGTTTGGAGAATTCCTTGACCGGGGAAAAATCGTTCGTTCTTATGGGAAGGAGGTGGAGGAAGATGGAATATTATCTGATCAAAGCAGACGCTGATTATTCCGACGTCCCGGTTGTTGTCAACTGGTTTGACCGTATTGACGTCCGGGATATGAAACGGAACCGGGCGTACAGGCTCCCAGAACGAGAATTATTATTTTTATATAACAACCCATATACAACCTTTACCGATATTCTCTTCCGGCCGTTTTTACTGGTATCGGAGAAAATGCAAGAAGTCATTTCCTTATATGAGCCGGATACCATTTTTAAAGAAGTTGTTCTGCTGGATACAGCTAATGAGCTTGCAGAATTATACTACTGTCCGGTTTTGCACGAAATGGATTGCCTGACCGAAGAAAGTGAATTCAATCCAGATCGCAGCGTTATTAAAAAGGCAGTGCTGAATGTATCCAGAATCGAAGATAAAAGCGTGTTTCTCCTTGCCGGTGTTCAGGGAGCTCATATAGTGGGCCGACTGGATTTCATTGAAAGCATACTACGCAGAGATATTCGGGGTCTGACTCTCATCCCCATTGAAACTATAAACAAAATATCAGCAATGGAATGGAAGTGATGATATGCCGACGTTAACATACGATAGGATAAGAATCCGAGGTGGCTTTGGACTGGCTATCTTGCGGGATATTAAACTGCATATCCGGCCGAATGATCATGCCGATGTGGAATTTAACGGCATTGTGGATGCAGACACCGGATTCACTGAAATTGATAAAGAAATAGAGGGTCAGGAGGTTTCCATGGATGTCTTGGAGGATACCGGAAAAACTTCCTCCTTGTTCCGGGGCCTCGCCAGGCAAGTCTATGTAATACGGGAGGGAGAAATCTTCTATATTCAAGGAAGGCTGGCCTCCGGTACATATCTATTGGACATGGAGAGAAAAAGCCGTTCTTTCCAGGATGTATCCATGACCTATAAGGATGTGGTGAATAAGGTACTGGAGGATACACCCCATGCCGCAGCCATTTTTACGGTGGGGCAGAACGCAAAAATCGGGAAGCCTCTTATTCAGTATTTGGAGACAGACTGGGAGTTTATCAAACGGCTTGCCAGTCACTTCGGAAGTTTCGTTATCCCGGAAGTGACAGACAGCAAGCCGCGGTTCTGGTTTGGAATGCGCAGCGGAAGCGGACAAGCCGTATTCTCTGAAACGGATTATGATTCCGTCACCTCCGATACCTACTATGAGCTGGGCGGAGCAGAAGCGGGCCTTAAGCGTTCGGACTATTTTCATTATGTGGTGCGGGACGGTCAAAACCATATGATAGGAGATAAGACAACCTTTAAGAGTAAAAATCTCGTCATCTGTGAAAAGCATGCCTGCATGGAACATGGGCATCTAGTATTTTCCTATCATATTGGCCGCGATACCATAGCCGGAACGAAAAAGACCTACAATGAGAAGATAACCGGGATGTCCCTTCTGGGAACGGTACTGGAGACACAGGGACAGAACGTGAAAATCCAGTTGGACATTGACAAACAGCAAAGCAAAGCGGCTGCCTATCCGTACCCATGGGCACCGGCCACCGGGAACCTGATGTACTGCATGCCCCAGGTAGGTACCAGGGTGTCGTTGTATTTCGGGAATCACGATGAGCACAGTGCAAAGGCCGTCAACTGTGTACGCACCAATGGATCTGCCAGTCCTCTGATGGCAGATCCCAACATGCGGTATTTTACCACGGAGCACGGCAAACAGCTTCAACTTTTCCCGGACAGCCTGGGCTTATCCGGAGGCGGCAGTGAGCAGGTGCCCTTGCAGATGAACCTGAGCGATAACCTGGAGTTGCTTTTTCAGTCACATAAATCCTTTCTTATTCATGCCAAAGAGCGGATTACCTTTGAAGCAGAGAAGCTGATCCGCGTTTCGGCGCCGCTGCAGTTAACGCTGGCACAGGCCGGCGGAGGCCAGGCAACGTTGAATATGAACAACCAATATGATATAATAGGGTTAGCATCCATGCTTTCCGGTTCCGTACATACCGCCTTTCCTAATTATGATGATGAACCGAAGATCGTAGAAGTAGTGGAAGAGGTCGAAGAAGAAAAAAAGTTCCCGTGGGGCAAGCTGATCGGGAATGTATTGGGCGGGTTAGCCATGGTGGGTCTGGTGGCAGGTGCCATCGCACTGACCGTTGGAACCGGAGGTTTGGCGGGTGTAGCCATCATGGGTGCCATCGCGGTAGGCAGCGCCATGGTAATTGGGCAGGCTATCTCCGATAAAAAGTCCGGAGAAGTATCAGACCTGGGTGAATACCTGACTAAAGGCTTTTTGGGAGCGGTAGCCGGAGCGGCCGGCTCTGCAGTCAGTGCAACCCTGGTTCCGGGAGCGATAGCCAGTACCATGATGGGGGCCGGGTTCAGCGGAGCGATAGAGACTGTGGTTGAAAATGCAGTGTTTGGACAAGACACAACCGCAGGAGAGCTTGCATTTAATTTTGCCATATCGGCGGTTTCCTTTGGTGTGCTGGACAATGTTGTCCGTGGGTTTAAAAGGTTCTTTGGTAAAGGAGCAAAAGAGGCAGCAGAGGCCGTTGCGAAGCAAGCAGATGATATAGTAGATGATATTGCAGGCTCCGCTCGTAAAGTATCCAGTGGTTTCGATGTGGAGAATGCTTCAAAATTATACGAGGAAGCTATAAATGCAGCACAAAAGGGGCCCACTGTGACTGGTGGATATATTGACGTAACTACAGGAAAAGTTTATATTAGACAGAGTGGACCTAATGATATACCAATTGAATGGCATCCTGATGTCGGCAATAACCTTGTACAAACATCACTGGAGGCCTTAGAAAACAATAGCTATAATGTACTTAAAGATGGAACTATTGGAAGGCCTTCATTGGAGATATCACATAGAATTGAAAATTGTGCTGAACCAAAAGCCCTAAATGATGCATTGGTAGACGGTGCTAAAAAGGAAAATCTTATGGGTATAAGCATAAATACTAGAAAACTTACGTTAAAGGACTTATGCAATAATTGTTTGAGAACTACAGATGGAATTCCATTTGTCAATGATTTGTTTCCAGAATTGCAAGATATTTTCAGGAAGTAGTTTATATGTGAGGAGGTTAATACCATGAAATTATCTGATAAAACGAAGGAAGTTTTATATAAGGCTGGTTGGAATGAGGCAAGAAGAATAGATGCTACAGAATATATAAATCATTTAGTTGATGCAGGATATGATGTAAATGAATTTGCTGCTGATTTCATTGAAAGATTTGGAGGACTTTTCATTGAACGCCCTAACAGTTTTTTCCCTGACAAAAAAGATATAATTAGTTTTGATGCAATAGAGGCTGAAGAAGGTATTTATCTTGAGAGTGTTAAAAAATTAGAAGAAGAAATTGGTGAGAAACTAGTAGTTATAGGGGAGGCAAATAGAAAGTTCGGTTTCATACTTGTTTCAAGTTCAGGTAAATTTTTTTCAGCATTTGATGATTCTTTGTCATTGATTGGAGAAAACTTAGCACAAGTACTTGATGTATTATGTGAATAGGAACATACTTCTAAAGATGAAGATGAATCTAACTATATAACAAGGGGTAACTTGGCTGATAATGCAGGTTGCCCCTTGTTTGATATTTCTATTGTAATGATATGCCTATAGAATTGAACGCCGTATCCTCACTGCTGTAGCCGGGTTCAGCGGAGCGGTAGAGACTGTGGTTGAAAATGCGGTGTTTGGACAAGACACAACCGCAGGAGAACTTGCACTTAATTTCGCCATATCGGCGGTTTCCTTTGGTGTGCTGGACAATGTTGTCCGTGGGTTTAAGAGGTTCTTTGATAAAGGGGCAAAAGAGGCAGCAGAGGCCGTTGCGAAACAAGCGGATGATATAGTAGATGATATTGCAGGCTCCGCTCGTAGGGGAGCGGAGCAGCCTAGTGGAAGCTTTAGAGACTTGATGACACCAGAGGAAGTAGCACGATATGATAGCTATTGGGTTGATGTTGCTGAAACAATAAGTAATGAAGGTTTAGATAATCAAATTAATTACATAAAAAATGGAGGCATTACTAAGCCTGGTGGAGGGCAATATAAACCTTCGAAGATAAGTGCTGCAGTTGATATGAATACTGGAGATATCTACTATGGATATAATGGCGCAACAAAATATAATCCTTCTAGATATGATATTAAGCCAGAACTGCAAGAACGTATTAATTATACAAAATCATTAGCATCTAATGATATAAATAATCCATACGCAAATAGATCTAGTTATGAAATATGGAGTGTTGATAATTGTGCAGAAGTATATTCTGTTAATAATGCTTTATACGGAGGAGCTGATATTGATAATATATATATCAATACAAAATACTTTAGCACTGGTGAATATGCAAAACCTTGTACAAATTGTCAAATAACATTTGCAGGATTTAAAATGCCAAATCAATAGGAGGAAATGTAATGGAAGATATTACAAGAAAGAGATTAGAGAATGCTGGATGGCAACCTGATCGAATAATTCATATTGATAATATTGAAAAAAAATATGTTGATATAGGTTTAAAAATGCCGGACAATGTAAAGAATTTTTTAAGGTCTTTTGGGATGCTTGAAATAAAATTTACGAAAAAGATGCAAAATGCAACTATCGATGAGAGAATTATTTTTGATCCAATAGCAGCAATAGGATACAATTTAGATAAAAATTACTTTTCCGAATTATTACAAGAGTATAATATCTCAGATGAAGTGTATCCCATTGGCTTAGCTAGCAGGGGAAATTTATTAATATTGATGTCAACGGATAATGTGTTTTATCGTTTTACGGACGGACTTTTATCAAAAGATGGAAAAAACATAGAAGAAATGCTTGATTGTGTAATTGGAGAATGTTATATGCCTGAAATTATAGAATAATGGAGTCCTATTATAACCATTGCAGTGGACAGTTCCATGGTCATTGGGCAGGCTATTTCCGATAAAAAGTCCGAAGAAGTATCAGACCTGGATGAATACTTGCTGAAAGGCTTTATGGGAGCGGTAGCCGGAGCGGCCGGCTCTGCAGTCAGTGCATCCCTGGTTCCGGGAGCGATAGCCAGTACAATGATGGGAGCCGGGTTCAGCGGAGCGGTAGAGACTGTCGTTGAAAATGCGGTATTGGGCAAAGTAGTTTAGTGAGGTTTGGGTAGTCGATGATACCATGGATATATGGGAAAGTAGTAATGTGATTACAGGAGTAAATGATTTCAATAGGAGGTCACACAGCTTTGGCTGAGATGGCCTTTTATTATTCTGCATGTCATTGAGGACAAAAAAATTTTTATTTGGAACAAAAGTAACTTCATCTATCACTGTCGCGCTATACTAAATCAAGTACGCTTTCAAATAATACAGCTTACCGCTTACTGTAAAAAATAGGCATGATAATCTGAGGAGTAACAAGAACACTATGGCACTATTTGAAATCTTAAAAATTTTAGAAAATGGCTTTGGGGCAGGCAACGGCGGAAATAATATTACTGTTCTTACGATGCTTCTGACCACATATGCATCAGGTGTAGCCTCAATGTATGCATTTTATAGAATGATGCGCTTGCATAAAGATGGACTCCTGACCGGCCTTCTTACAGGGATCGTATTTATAGCGGCGTGTTTTTTGGCGATGCTAGATATGTTTTGCAGCTATGGAATGTTTTGCGGGGAAA
>JAEWSZ010000096.1 GCA_023397905.1 Bacillota bacterium
ACACGGCTCTGATCACCCTTAAATTTGCCAACGGGGCCATAGGCGTTATCGACAACAGCAGAAAGGCCGCCTACGGGTACGACCAGAGGGTTGAGGTATTCGGCTCAAAGGGCAGCGCCGCGGTGTCCAACGACTTGCCGAGTTCAGCGGTATTGAGCACCGAGGAAGGCGTATTCAGCGAAAAACCCAAGTACTTCTTTCTGGAAAGGTACAAGGATGCCTTTGTAGCCGAAGTAAAGGAGTTTTTCGACTGCATATTAAATGATAAAGAGCCCACGGTGAGCGGAATAGATGGATTAAAGCCTGTTTTGATCGGCATGGCCGCAAAGAAATCCTATGAGACAGGACTGCCGGTCAAGCTGGAATAAAAAGATTGGGGGAATGGATATAAAGCCGGATATGGTAAAAAAATACGCACCGCACATTTATTTTGACGAGAAAGAGCCTTTTTATCCGGTATATACGGGTTACACGGTATTCGACAAAACTTCGGACTCACCTTCCTTCGGAAGAAGGATAAATATCTGCAAGCCGGATATTCAATATGCCATAGAGTATGCAATTTACTGGGACTTTGATATAACTCACCTGTATGAAATGGAGCATGTGTGGGTCTATGTGGACAGGAACGGAGCAGTGGCAGACTGTGAAGCCAGCTTCCACGGGCGGTATCTGAAGGGCTTGAAGCGGGACAGGAGCAATATTGAGGACGGAACCCATGTCAGACTCTTTAGCCAGCCGGGAAAACATGCTTTCTCCCCGGACGAGGAGCTTTTCTGGCTCATTCCGGATATGGAAAGCTGCACACAGGAGGGTGCCGGCAGCGACGGGCTTATTGTGACTGACCTGTACCGGAACCGGTATGAAACCAGTGAAGAAATAAACAAGATGGTGGAAAAGTATATGCAAAGGTTCAGATTCAAGCCTTCCATGAAATTTGTACGGTATGAGCTGGAGTCTTCAAAGTTCATGAGCTGGGGGGAATTGGATATAAAGATTCCCGAACTTGTCCGCCTGAAATTGGAAGAAATAAAAAAGTCAATTACTATGGGCTGAAAGCCGGCTTAAAAGCAATATCCGCCTGGAAGGCGAAGGCTTTTAACCGTAGTAATTACTATGAAGGTGGGAGCATGGAAAAGTTAAAGATACTTGGAACGGCAGCTTCAGAAGGGATTCCGGCGCTGTTCTGCCGGTGTGAATTGTGCCGGGAGGCCAAACGGCTGGGCGGGAAGAACATAAGGACCAGAACCAGCGCCATTATAGGGGAGAAGTTTAAAATAGACTTTCCCCCGGATTCCCTGCATCACGTGCAGAAATATGGCCTGGACATGGGCAGGCTGGAATACCTGGTTATCTCCCATTGCCATTCCGACCATTTTGATGTGGAGGACCTGGAATACTACAGGAAAACAATGGCGCACCTTGACCGCTCTGTGCCTCTGAAGATATTTTTGAGCAAAGACTGCCATGAGCATCTGATTAATACGGTGGAGTGCTTCAGAACCATGGAGGACATGAATCCGGCGGAGCTTATTATCATTGAGCCCTATAAGCGCTATGAAACGGATATGCTGTACTTTACCCCGGTAATCACCGCACATTCTCCGGATATGCAGTGCTTTAACTATTTCATTGAAATGAAGCAGGGGAAAAATATTTTCTACGGAATGGACGCCAAGGCCTATCCCCCTGAGACTCTTGAGTTTTTGAAAAGCTGCAGGATAGACGTTTGCATATGCGACGCCACACATTTGTATGAGCCCTGCTCAGTGCATATGTATTATCCTGACATTGTCAATTTTCATGCTTATCTGAAGGATAACGGCATTCTGGGGAAGGATTACAGGTTTGTTGTCAATCATTTTTCGCATAACGGCAATAACGGACAGGAAGGCGGAAACCTGATGATGCTGCATGAAAATCTTGAGAGGATATATGGTGAAATGGGGTTTACAGTGGCCTTTGACGGGCTGGAGCTGGAGGTCTGACAAAAAAATATTCAAAAAAAGAGGAAGACGCCGGAAAAGGTAGAAAATATAAATAATATTAAGAAATATGGGGAGTAATGATGGAGGCAAAAAAAATTATAGTATTTCTTGATTCGGGAGATACTTTGATCAATGAAAGTACCGAAATACGCGACGAAAATGATGTGGTACTCAGCGCGGATGTCATTCCGGGAGCGGACGTCATGGTAAAAACACTGCATGAGAGGGGTTATACCCTGGCACTGGTGGCAGACGGCCTGGCCCAGTCCTTTAAAAATGTACTTACGCAGAACGGAATAATTGACTGCTTTTCAGCGCTGATATATTCTGAGAACATAGGAGGGTGCAAGCCCAGCAGCAGGATGTTCAAGGCTGCCGCAGGCGCTCTGGACCTGGGAGAAGGGGATTTTAAACGCATAGTGATGGTGGGCAATAACCTCAGCCGTGATGTAAAGGGTGCAAACAATCTGGGGATCACCAGCGTGTTTATGGCATGGACGCCGAGGTATCCCAAGGTTCCCGCCGATGACAGCGAGATACCCGATTATACCATCAATAATCCCATAGAACTGGTGGAGCTGGTTGAAAAACTTAATTCAGAGCTGAAGGACTGATAATAGCGGCTGGTAAATAATTATGATAAGGGCTGTTGCAAAATATTCAAATGCAATATATTTAATATTGTATGGTCATTTGCAGCAGCCTTTTGACGGTAAAGGGAAGGAACGGGTCAGGCGGGTCAGGGACAGCGGCGGTGTGCCTCAATGATTTTTATGGAGGGAGATAGTATTTGTACAAATTTCTGATTGTAGACGATGAGAAAATAGAGAGGGACGGCATAAAACTCCTGGTGAAAAAATACAACCTGGAGCTTGAAATGGCTGAAGCGGAAAATGGAAAGACTGCGCTGGAATATATTAAGGAAAACCATGTGGACGTGCTTTTTACAGATATAAAAATGCCATTTATGAACGGCCTGGAGCTTGCCGAACGGGCCAAAGCCATAAACCCCGGGCTAAAAGTGATCATATACAGCGCCTTCGGGGAATTTGACTATGCGCGCAGGGCCATAAATATAAAGGTCGAGCACTATCTGCTGAAGCCCATAAACAAGGCCGAATTCGTGCGCGTATTCACACAGACCCTGGAGGAGTGCAAAAGGGACGAGGAAGCCAGCGCGCGTTCCAGGATCATAATGGAGCTCTACAATAAGGGAGTGCAGTACGAAAAGGAAAAGGTGCTGCTGGATATAATAAACGGGGCTGAAATCAAAGGTGAATTCCATGAAAGAATGAAACTTGCCGGCCTGGATTTTGCAGGGAAATATATAAGCATGATGCTTGTTGATTTCAGAGACAGGTTTTTTGATATATATGATCAGAATTTTCAGACGCTCATAAAAGAGGTGATGGATACCGGACATGAATACCTGAATCTCAATGAGCGGCAGAGCCTGATATTCATTATTTCAGATATGAAAGTACCGGAAAGGGAGTTTTTCAGGGAGACGGGAAACCGGCTGGCGGGCCAGATCACCAGCAGGTATGGCCTGCAGACTACCATCGTATTTTCGGACACCGTACGTGAACCGGCGGATATGGCATATGAAATGGATAAAATAGAACAGGTTCTGGACAGCAAATTCTTTCATGACAGCAGCCTGGTGCTGTTCACATGCAAGGCCGGTCCGGAGGACAACGCTTCCATCAGGATAGAGACCATAACCGAAAGCATATTCAAGGCAATCGACGAGAGCAGCTGGAGGTTGCTGGAGAACGAGATAGCGGAGTTTTTTGACCATTTAAAGGGGAAGGCCAGCTTTTCCACAATATATGTCAAATACACCTGCACCGAAATCGTAAAAAGAATATGCAGCAAGCTGGACAGGGCCGGGGACCGGGAATACATCGGCACCATAGAAAATATTTTCAGGAGCAAGACGCTGGAGCAGTTAAGGGAGTATACCTTCAGCATACTTCACGGGCTCGACAAATTGGACACCGAGGAGAAAAAGCCCAATACAAAGGCTGTAAAGCAGGCTATTGACTATATAAGGGAACATTACATGCAGGATATCAGTGTGGAAGCCATAGCCGAAAAACAGTACCTGACTCCGAATTATTTCAACATGATATTCAAAAGGGAAATAGGCCAGAGCGTGGGAAAATACCTGACCTGCTACAGGCTGAAAATGGCGGAGGAGCTTCTCAAAAATACCAATATGAAAATCATTGAAATAGGGCAGGCCGTGGGTTACACCAATAATTCATATTTTTGTCTCCTGTTTAAAAACTACTATGGTATGACCCCGATAAAATATCGCGAAACGGTGGGTTGATGTGAAGAGGATTGTTGAATACTATAAAAACTTAAAATTCAGGAACAAGCTTTTTATTTCATATATCATAACCATAATAATCCCTGTTCTCATATTGGGGGCCTATTCCTACTACCAGTCAAAATCCTTTTTGCTGCAGCAGGCTACCAACGGTTTGTACGATTCCATAAAGCAGGGCTCCGGCAACATCAACTACAAGATCGAGAGATATAACGGGCTTATGGACCTGATTGCGTACAACAAGCGCATTAAGCAGATCCTGACCAATAATTACAAATACTATTCCATCCTGTATGTGGATCTCATCGAGCAGGTGGACCCGCTTTTCAACAATGTGGTCAATCAAAACGAAGACGTTTCCTCCATAACCATTTATACCGGAAATAATGTGCCGGAATATGGCAATTTTATAATGTCCCTGGACAGGATAAAAAATGAAAAATGGTACTCAAGTCTGGACCAAAGCGGAAAGACAAGCTGGTTTGAGACCGATTCCGAAATATTCGGGGCCAGGAAAATATACAATGAATTTAAAGAAGACTACGATGTGATATATATTAAGATCAATAAGGAGAAGCTGTTTACAAATCTCAATTTTATAGCAAATTCAAAATATGCGGTGTTCATTCTTGACGGGCAGGACGATGTTATATACGAAGAAAACATGATGCCTGATATTATGCAGGACATACGGGCTCAGGGCCTGGACAGCTACAGGCCGGGAGTGGCGGATATAAACGGCAAAAGCATTATGCTGGCTCGTGGGGATATACCTCAGGCGGGCTGGGGCATATACTATTTCATACCTGTAAATGCCATAACCATTGACGCCAAAGCCTTTGTATCAGTGACCGTAATAATAATAGTCTCGTGCACGGTCCTTCTCATGATCATTTCATGGATTTTTTCCAATGCGTTTGTCAAAAGGCTCCATGAACTCAATAAAAAGATACATCTGGTGCAAAAAGGGGATATGCAGGTGGAGATCAGGAGCCCTTACACGGACGAGATCGGGGAATTGACCACCAGCTTCGGAACCATGCTTGAGAATATAAACCAGCTTATATCAGAGGTATACCAGAGCAAGATCATTCAGAAGGAGGCCGAGCTGAAGGTCCTCCAATCCCAGATCAATCCGCACTTCCTGTACAACACTCTTTCCATAATCAACTGGAAGGCCATAGAAATAGACGCCGAGGAGATAAGCCAGCTCACGGTCAACGTTTCAAACTTTTACCGTTCTGTTCTGAACAGGGGCAAGAACCTGATCCTGCTTAAAAACGAAATCCAGAATATGAAAATATACATAGATATACAGCTGATAATGCACAATAACAGCTTTGATGTGGTCTATGACATAGACGAGGAAATTCTCGAGTATGAGACAATAAATATAATTCTGCAGCCAATAGTGGAAAATGCCATAGTTCACGGGATAGAAA
>JAEWSZ010000132.1 GCA_023397905.1 Bacillota bacterium
GTTTTATGGTATCAGGGGTGTTCGGATACATCTCCCGAATGGAGTGAAAATTATCTGGAGAGGTTTTTATACATGGTGAATGCTTTAAGAAAAGAACTTAACGATAAAGAAATACCTTTTCTGACTGTTCAGTTAAACCGGGCCGTATCCGCTTCCACTCATGTCATGGATTCAGGCTGGGGAAAGGTCAGAGAGGCTCAAAGAATGGCCGCCAGAACGATTTCCAATGTTTTTGTAATTCCTTCGCTGGACTGTCAGTTGTCGGATCGGATTCATAATAGCTCCTCCGCCAATATGCTTTTGGGTGAAAGGCTTGCAAGAATGGCTATTTCGGAAATCTATGGCATAGCGGGAATTTGTAAAGCACCGGATATCAATAGGATAATCAGTCTGGATGAAAAAACATTGTGTCTGTATTTTGACAATATATATTTGCAGCTTGATGCTATGGAATTGCCGGCTGAAGATTTACCCTTTCAAATTGAGGATCGGGAGGGCACAATTGCTGTAACAGGGTATTCCATAAAAGATAAAAACAAATTGCTGCTGTACTTGAAAAGGGAGCTTAAAGGGAAAACCTGTGTCCATTGTGCCTATGGGCAAAATCCGGAAGCTGTGCTTCCCATAGATCTTGGCAGCTATCTCCCTGTTCTGGCTTTCATGGGAGTTGAGGTTGAGGAGAAATAATGGGACATGTATTTATGGTGTTCAGGTATGCTGAAAAATTTTAGTAAAATTTTAGTTAAAATAATTGACTTTGACTCTGCTTTTTTCTATAATAATAGATGTCCTTCACACAACAATTCATAATTAAATATAGGCATGCTAAAAAATATCATATAATGCGATGATGAGTTTTAGCTGATACTTGGATAGACGAGATAATCAATTATTTGGAGGGGGAATTATTGTGGTCCAAACTAGATATGAGTTTGCACGCGCTTTGGTTTTGGATGCAGGTCAGTGGTTATCTGATGAAATATCAAATTTTAGTGAAATTCCGGCTATAGATAAAACATCTCATCAGGATATAGTTACTAAATATGATACTGCAGTAGAAGAACTGGTTACAGATAAAATAAGAACTGCTTATCCTGACGACCTTGTTGTGGGTGAGGAATCGTTTAATGGCGATCAGCCGGATTCGCCAAATGTGTGGTATTTGGATCCTATAGACGGAACCACCAATTTTGCCTGTCAGAAAAGAAATTATGCAATTTCTTTGGCATTTTATAAAAACGGCAGTCCGGAATTTGGCATTGTGCTTGATATAGCTCAGAATAACTTATACCATGCATGTGTTGGAGCCGGCGCTTTTCTCAATGATCAAAAGATATTTTCAAGAAAAATACAAACGGAAATTCAGAATTGTATAGTTTCATCTCCAATGGTTATTCAAACATTTTTACATCTGCATAAGAAGCAGAAAAGTTTAGCAGCTCTTGCCGAGGATGTGCGTGCGGTACGTTCTTTGGGCTGTGTTGCATTGGAATTATGCTCGTTGGCGGAAGGTATCCTGGATATTTTTATTACTGTCAATTCATACCCCTGGGACCATAACGCCGCCCGCATTATACTCAGTGAAGCAGGCGGTGTGTTGCTGGATTTTGAAGGAAGGCCTGTATCAGCCCAATATGCCGGATCGATAATAGCCTGCGGTTCCATGGAAGTCATGAATACTGTTGTTAATAATTATTTAAAATAAGGGTGTGTGATGCTTTTTGAAACTGTTTATAGCCATCGATTTTGACAAAACAACAAAAGAAATACTGGGCCGCAGCGCCGAATGGCTTGAGACCTCCGAAGAAAATAATAATTGGCAGATTGAAGAAAAGGAAAAATTTCATTTAACTTTGTTTTATCTTGGAGATACATATACTCAGGACACACTTTCCAAAACGTTGAAAAAAGTAAATTTCAAGGAATTCCACCTTTGTCCGGATGATCTTGGTATTTTCCGCAAGGAGCAGTTCGGCGTGATCTGGGCAGGTGTCGGCGGTGAGGTTGCTTTGCTGAATGAGCTGAGGAAAAAGATTGAAGAAGCTTTGATATGCGATGGATTATCTACAGGAGATACTCAGTTTAGGCCACATATAACACTTGCATATACCGACCCGGATTCATTACCCTCATGGGAATGTTTGCCGCTTCCGTACAAAACTGATCATACGGCATTAATAAGCGGTTTTCACCTTTTTGCAATAGACCAACAGAATGGAAAAGAAACCTTTCCTATAATTGAATCATTTCCATTTAAAGAACAGAGTGATAAAGAATAGAAATAAGCCAATTGAAAGAATTATAATACCGCTCGCAATAATGCTGCGAAAGGAATAACCATTATGATAAATAATAAGAAAACTGTCTGGCTGTTGTGTCTGAATGATTTTCATGCGGAAATTCTAGAATCGGATTATGCACCTGGAAGTGCGAAAGTTGTGGAGGCTGTCAGGCGTTTTAAAGAAACACATGAAAATACTTTCGTCCTGTTCGGGGGAGATAACTACAAAGGGGATCCAATATCCGAGAGCTTGGAGGGTTCACCTGTCACACAGATGATGTCTCTGCTTGAAACCCGGGCGTCAGCTTTGGGAAACCACGAATTCGATTATGGTACAAGGTTGATAGAAGAATGGCAAAGAGAAGGTAAATATGCATTCTTAGGCGCAAATGTCTTTTATTCAGACTCGGGCAAAGCCGTAGATTTCGCAAAGAAATATATCATGCTTGAAGCCGGAGGAATCAGGATTGCCGTAATAGGTCTATCGCTTCAGGAGCCTCTGGATACCGTTGACCGGCCCCAAGAAATGCATAAAATACAAATAAGGGACGGTATAGCTGCCGCAAAAGAAATCATCTCCGAAATCGGGAATGGCGGTGGACAGGAAAAAAAACCGGCGGCTATTGTTGCATTAACGCATTTTGGACTTAAATATGCGGCGGACGGCCAGACTGTAGTAGGTGATGAGGTTATCCGGTTATGTAAAGAGGTTCCTCAGCTGGACGGTGTATTTACAGCACATTTTCACCGGTTTATGTGCCTGGATATTCATGGTATCCCGGTAGTACAGGGAGGCAGCCAGGGAAGAGGAATCGCCGTGCTGAGGCTGGATTTTGCCGGCAACAGGCTTGACAGCGTAACGCCAAGTGTTATTTCACTCACAGACATTCCGGACTTGACGCCGGATGCTGCAATGGAGAAAATCGTTGAGCAAAGCAGGAAAAAGGCTATGGAAAAGCTGGGGGTTGTAGTTGCTCATATTGAAAGCGCCATAGAACACCGTTCTGATAAAACCGGAGAGCTGGACCCGGAGGGCTCTCCGCTCTCCGCCCTGGCTATTGATGTCATGCTGGAGGCAAGCGGATGTGAAATCGCCATGCTGTATGCGGGAAGAATGGGAAGAGGCTTGCCGGCCGGGCAAATAACACTGCATCAGTTATATCAAGCTCTGATTTTTGAAAATGGTATTGTAACAATGGATTTACCCGGACATGCAATCCTGTCGAACGTTGAAAAGGGAATTTGCACATTAAAAGGGGAATCCGTTTCGCCGCTGGCCTTTGGAGGCTTAATGATCCTTGCCGATTATTCCAGGCCTTATGGAAACAGAGTTGTACGGATTACACAAATGGATGGAACCCCGTTGGAGCCTGACAAATATTATACGGTGGCCATTGATAATTATCTGGTTGAAAATCCAATGGGGTTTGACTTTACTGCGGGGATCAATGTGGTCTATACAACAAAATCCGTACGCGGCTGCATGGTAGACCGGATACGTAAGACCGGCACTATTCCGGCAGAATTTGTAAAAACAATTCACATCGAAAATAAAGTCAATTACTATCGGCTGGAAGGCGAGGGCTTTCAACCGTAATTGACTTTGGTAAAGGATCGGGAAGCAGCCGCAGGCGGATTGCTCAGAAAGGGGCCACAAATGAGACAGCTTATGTTTTTCTTTGATTTTGATAATACTCTGTACAGCCATACTGCCAAAAAGGTATCGGACAGTTCACTGAATGTACTGCACAGACTTCTGGAGGCCGGGCACACCGTTATCATTGCATCAGGAAGAGGTCATGAATCAATAGACATGATATACCGCGAGCTGCGGTATAAACCGGAGATACTGATCCTTTTAAACGGTCAGGTGATTCTGGGCAATCAGTCCGTACTGTTTGAACGGTTTATTGAATTGCCTTCTATGAGCGATATTATAACCATTGCAAATAAAAACGGTTTTGCTTACGGCGGTTTTTACGCCCATGGCATGGTTGTAAATGATTACAACGAACGGGTGAAGACCGTGTGGAGAGAATTCGGGAATCCTTTGCCGGATTTACGTGCAAATTTTGAACGTGAGTTCTCTCTATACCATGGACATCTTTACATAAGACAGGAGGAGGCTTCTATTTTTTACCCGGCTCTTGATGAATATGTCACAAACTGGTCTCATGAGCATTTGGTCAACCTGATTCCAAAACAAGCCGGAAAATCACAGGCTATCAGATGGTGCTTGGACTATTTTAATATTCAACGGGAAGATACGTATGCCTTCGGCGACGGATATAACGACCACGATATGCTGCTGGCGGTGGGTCATGGAATCGCCATGGGAAATGCTACCGAGCAGCTGAAGAGTATAGCGGAGTTTGTTACAAAAAGTGTTGATGAAGACGGAATTGCTTATGCAATTGAGAATTATCACATTTTTTAATTGGCAGACGTATGAAGCTGTAATTGGTCCATAACCGGACATTAATCAGGAGGTAACAGGATGAAAGACACAGAACTGGTAAGGCTGGCTTTGGAAGTCAAAGAAAAGGCGTATAGCCCCTATTCCAAATTCAAGGTAGGAGCAGCGTTAATCACTTCAACCGGTAAGGTATATACCGGTGTGAATATTGAGAACGCATCTTACGGTGCGACCAATTGTGCCGAGCGGACAGCAGTGTATAAGGCAGTATCGGAAGGAGAAAAAAAGATAACGGTTATTGCGATTGCCAGTGACAGCGAGGAGCTGGTTTTTCCATGCGGTATCTGCAGACAGGTATTAATGGAGTTCGGAGATAAGGAAATGAAGGTCCTGTGCAGTAAAAATAACGGAGAGTTTGAGGCCTTCAAGCTGGAAGAACTGCTCCCCAATGCATTTATTTCGGATAAGATGAAATGACAGGCAGATCGATCCGGCGGTAAGATGCATGAAAAACATGAAATTACAGGTTGTTAAAATATATATGAAATGGGGAATGGCCATGAGAATGTATGACGTAATAATGAAGAAAAGAAACGGCGAGGTGCTGACGGACGGTGAGATAAAATTTTTCATCGAAGGGTACACCAAAGGTGAAATTCCGGATTATCAGGCTTCTGCTTTGCTGATGGCAATATATTTTAAAGGGATGAACAGTCATGAAACCTCCGCACTGACTACATACATGGCACAGTCCGGGGATATGGTGGACCTGTCTTCCATACACGGAATCAAGGTGGATAAACACAGTACGGGGGGAGTCGGCGACAAGACAACCATGGTTATCGGACCTATTGTTGCAGCCTGCGGAGTTCCTGTCGCAAAAATGTCTGGACGCGGTCTTGGGCATACGGGCGGTACACTGGATAAACTGGAGGCAATACCGGGGTTTAAAACCGCCATATCCACCGAAAAGTTCTTTGAGGTTATAAAAAGCGTAGGGATCAGCGTCGTTGGGCAGACAGGCAATCTTGCTCCGGCGGACAAGAAACTCTACGCGCTGAGGGATGTCACCGCAACTGTGGACAATATATCTTTAATAGCTGCGAGTATCATGAGCAAAAAAATCGCGGCGGGCTCCGATGCGATTTTGCTGGATGTCAAGACAGGCAGCGGCGCATTCATGAAAACAATTGATGCCTCCATTGAACTGGCACAGGAGATGGTTTCCATCGGGGAGCATGTGGGCAGAAAGACGGTTGCGCTGATCACAGACATGGATAGGCCTTTGGGAAATGCAATAGGCAATTCGCTGGAAGTGATAGAATCGGTAAATACCCTGAAAGGCTGCGGGCCTGAAGATCTGACTGAAATTTGCCTGAACCTCTCGGCCAATATGCTGTACCTGGCAGAAAAGGGCGGCATGGAGGAGTGCATGAAGCTGGCAAAAGCTGCATTGGACAGCGGAAGAGCACTTGAGAAATTCCGGGAGATGGTCATTGCCCAAGGTGGAGATGTGTCGGTGATTGATAATCCGGAGCTTTTTGAGCGGGCTCCGGTCATGCATGAAGTGAAGGCGGAATATGATGGCTGGATTTCCGCCATGGACACGGAAGGGTGCGGAATAGCATCGGTTATACTTGGAGCGGGCAGAGAAAACAAGGAAGACAGCATTGATTATAGCGCGGGGATTATTTTGAAGGCAAAAATCGGAGATAAGGTGGTCAAAGGTCAAACCCTTGCAACGCTGTTTACCTCCAGGGAATATTCGGTCAAAACCGTGGACGGCATGCTGAAGCAAGCCATTGTTACCAGCGCCGGCCAGCCGCAGGCAGCTCCGTTGATACATGCAAGGGTTACCATAGATGCAATAGAAAGATTTTGAGTTCACTGAAGCTACGCGTACGGGGAGGCACTTATGAATAAAAGAGTTATTTTAATAGTATTGGACAGCCTGGGCATAGGAGAACTTCCGGATGCCGCCGAATATGGGGATACGGGGAGCAATACCTTAAAGGCTGTGTGGGAATCCGGGGAGCTGTATATACCGAACCTGACCGGAATGGGTATTTTCAATATTGAGGGCAATGGATATGCAAAGGGTTCTAAAAAGCCGTCGGCCTCATTTTCACGGATGGCGGAAGCTTCAAAGGGGAAAGATACCACTATCGGCCACTGGGAAATTACCGGACTTATCTCAGGCAACCCCTTGCCAACCTATCCCAAAGGGTTTCCGGCAGATATAATCGAAGATTTTGAGAGGGCAACGGGAAAGATAGTACTTTGCAATATGCCATATTCGGGAACGGAGGTGCTGGAGGTTTACGGAGAGGAGCACCTGAAAACAGGGGCGCTAATTGTGTATACCTCTGCGGACAGTGTATTTCAGATTGCCGCAAATGAGGCTGTTGTACCTGTTGAAGAATTGTATCAATATTGCCGGACCGCGAGAGAGCTGCTCAAGGGCGAGCACGCCGTAGGCCGCGTTATTGCAAGGCCGTTTGCCGGAAATAAAAGGGGGGAGTTTGTCCGTACCTCAAACAGGCATGACTTTTCATTGGAACCACAGGGAGATACAATCTGTGACATTTTATCGTCACAGGGAATCAACACCACCGGGGTCGGCAAGATACACGATATTTTTGCAGGCCGGGGAATCCGTAAATCTTTTAAAACAAAAGACAATACCGAAGGTATGAACCGCACCATTCAACTTGTCAGGGACGGAGAGCAGGGCTTGTTGTTTGTCAATCTGGTTGATTTCGATATGCGGTATGGGCACAGAAATGATGTGCGGGGCTATGCGAAAGCGCTTAACCTCTTTGACATACAATTGAAGGAGTTGGCTGATTGCATGGAGGAAGAGGACATTCTCATTATTACGGCAGATCATGGCTGTGACCCGGCAACACCAAGCACCGACCATTCCAGGGAATATACTCCCATGCTTATATACGGAAAGTCCGTAAGACAGGGCATTGATCTCGGTACACGCTCCAGTTTCAGCGACATTGCCGCAACAATAGCAGATATATTCAAGGTGAAAAAGCCTGCTTACGGGACCAGCTATTATGATGAAGTGAAGAAAAGTCAATTACTATCGGCCGAAAGGAGAAAGCCTTAAACCGTGATTGACTTTAGTAACTTTATGGTAAATAGAAACAAATATCCTAATATTGCTTAAGGGTGAGATTGATGATAGAAGAAATTGAGGCAAACATAACAGAGGATAGTGTAACAATTCATGATAAATTTCAGTTTGAGATAAAATGGGCGTATAAGTTCTATAAAGAAAAGAAATTCACTACATACAATATTGAGACTTATTTTTTTATACCTCAGAATCTTGGAATTAATAAAGCTACCTATACCAACCGCAACTTTTACAGTGATCTGAAAACATATATACGCTTTAAAACTCCCGCTGTACTCCTGCAAAACATTGCAGAGGGCGCAAGCTGCCTGATTGAGAATTTAAAAACAATTTTTGAAAAGGTCGTAGATCAGCCGGATAAGCAACAGTTTATTGAGTATGAGAATGGCATTAAACTGTTTTGCTGCGAATTAAAAAGCTCTCTCAGAGAGCATGTCATGTTTATTGAAAAAATTGAAAACCCTGCTGATATTGGATTTCTGATTGACCAATACATTGAATCTACCGGGAAAATAACGTTGGAATACAGAGGGCTGCGGAGGATATTGAACGTCCCGTCCATAAATAAAAAGCAGTTTTCAAAATATTTATTCGGGGATGAATTTATAAGTTTAACAATTGAAGATTACACATATAACCTGTTGAATGTCCTGGAGAAGGCAGAAATGAACGGGAGCGGGTGTGATTATAAGGACAGGCTTCTTGAAATTACCAGAAAGGAAATCGAATACAGGAAAAACAGCAATTATCCTTCTATCGCCAAAATAGACGAGGGTAACGAGGTTCTGGTTTTCCGGAAGAGCATACTGAAAAAGTTTATGGGCAGTTCTCTTTTTCTGGACATACGCACTGAAAACGATGGAAAGTACCTGGAGCAATTAATATTTGGGATTGCCGCAGGAGTGTCCATGGTGTTTGCTACCACTATTGCGTTTTTATCCCAGAAATCTTACGGGAACCTGTCTTTGCCTCTTTTTGTCGCATTGGTCGTCAGTTATATGTTTAAAGACCGGATGAAAGAGATATTAAGAATCTACCTCGGCGGCAAGCTGGGCGGAATTTTATATAATTACAAGACTTACCTCAAAACCAGGAATCACAGGAAAGTGGGCTGGTGCAAGGAACACTTCGGCTTTATAAATGAGCCGGACATTTCTCAAGAAATATTAAAACTGCGGAATAAAGACCATATTACCGAAATAGAAAACGACTTGATGGGAGAGCAGGTAATCCTGTATAAAAAACAGATAAGGTTATACACCGGCGATTTTAATGATGTCGGAGTCATTGGAACGGTTGACGGCATAAATGATATTATGAGATTTAATATTCAGAAGTTTCTGACCAAAATGGATAATCCCACAAAACCTATGTTTACGGTATTTGAAGACACATATAAAAAAATATTTGTAAAACGCGTATACCATTTAAACTTAATAGTAAAGTATTCCTTTGAGAATATAGCCGTTTTCAAGCGGTTCAGGATTATTTTAAACAGAAAAGGGATCAAGTCCATTGAAATAGTTGAATGCTGAGTGCATTCAAAATTTTTGTATATAAAAATCCTGCGATAGTAAAGCTGTTCCGCAAAAATTAACATTTCTAGTTTCACCCGATATTTAAATATTTTATACAAATGAAATTCTTGTAGTCAAGTGTGCAAAATTTTGATTAATGTTTAAAATATAGTAGATATATCCCATATTTCTGTGCATTAATTAAAAATTTGCACAGTTTTAACTAAAAAATTGGCCTTTAACCCAAAATACATGCACATTACTTGAATTTTTGCACATAACTTCCTTGGCGGTTGCTGCCACAGGAAACGGTATCAATGACACGCCTGCTCTTAAAAATGCTGCTGTTTGGGTTAAATGCACCTCTGCATTATGAAATTATCCGGCAAAATCCCGGTAGAGGAAGGTCATGATCTGCCCGCGGGTACAAATAGTATTGGGGGAAAATGTATTGTTGCCTGTGCCGCTGGTGATTCCCTTGCTTACCGCCCAGGCCACGGCTTGGGCATAGTCCGCATTACCGGATACATCAGAAAAGCTGCTTGCCCCGGCGGCAGGCTTACCTGCCAACTTCCAGAGGTAGGCCACGGTCATGCCCCGGGTGCCGGGGACGTTTGCCTCAAACACGGAGCCGGAGACAAGGCCCTTTTCATAGGCCCACAATGCGGCCTTGTAGTAGTAACTGCTTTGCGCAACATCAGAAAAAGGATTGCTGATTGCGGGTTCCGGGGAGTTCTGGGCTTTCCAGAGGAAAGTCAGGATTTCCCCCGTGGTGCATACCTTGTCCGGGGAAAACGTGGTCGCGCTGGTGCCGCTGGTGATACCTTTCCCCATTGCCCAGATTACCGCGTCGGTATAGTATGCGTTAGCGGCAATGTCGTAAAAGGCGGTGGGCAGTTTCGCCCTTGCCGTCAGGCCGGAGAGTTTCACGGGGGTAGTCTGCATGGCGCGTCCATCTGTACTCACACTATTATGTTTACCATCGTTACCCAACTGACCGACATCGTTTGCTCCACACGCCCAGACGGAACCATCCGTTTTGACAATTATGGTGTAAGCATTACCGCCGCTGATAGTTGCCACGCCGTCCATCAGCTTGGAGGGAACAGTTTGTATAGGGAAGCTTCCGTTTAGAGCCCCTCCTTTACCATCCGGTATCTGAAAAGGCACACTTGTGTTCCCGCTGGAACTACCCAACTGCCCAGACTCATTATTGCCCCAAACCAATAGAGAACCATCTGTTTTGACGGCGGCAGTATGACTTCCTCCGCAGCTGACAGTGGCTACATTGTCCAATACCTTTACCGGGTCTGCGGGTGATCTTCCCTCTATGGAGGAGCTATCGCCTAATTGCCCCCAGCCGTTATCACCTCCCGACATCCACAGGGAGCCGTCCGTCTTGATGGCAGCGGTGTGACTTCCTCCGCAGCTGACAGCGACCACATTGTCCATTACCTTGACGGGTTCGGCATAATAAACCTCGGACACACTCTCACTGTCTGACACAACACCCAAATACCCCCACCACCACATGGAACCATCTGTCTTTATGGCAGCAACATGCCCACTTCCGCAGCTGACGGCGGCCACATTGTCCATTACCTTAACCGGTATGTTTTGATAGGTTCCATAATCTTCATTATGGACATTTCCAACACCGTTGTTGCCCAGCTGCATGTCGTTGTTCACTCCGAACATCCATAGGGAACCATCTGTCTTGATAGCGGCGGTAAAGTCAGCTCCGCAACTAACGGCGGCAACTTTATCCATTACCTTGACAGGTACATCCTGATAGATTCCGCCGTCGCTGTCGTGAATGTTCCCAACGCCGCCGTTGCCTAATTCGCCGCAGTTGTTAGAACCCCACATCCACAGGGAGCCGTCCGTCTTGATAGCTGCTGTGTGGCTGGTGCCGCAGCTGATGGAAACGACATTGTCCAGCACTTTGGCTGGAACAAAGGCGCGTTTGGAAAGACCGTTACCTATCGGTTTGTACAGCCCCCACATCCACAAGGAGCCGTTTTTGTCTATCAGCCCAGTGTGATAACCGCCCGCACTTACGGTAGCCGGGCTATTCGCCGTGCTTGTGCTGTTGGCAAGCGCCGGTACAGCCAATCCCAGGCACATTACCAAGGCCAATGCGAGGGAAAGCAATTTTTTCTTCATTTCGTTCTCTCCTGTCATTTTAAGTTCTAAAATCCCGCAGACATTGATATGGGGAACTTTTCTCATATCAATCCACAATCATTTAACAATATTTTACCATATTGGAGGGAAGGCACAATAATATTTATAATACCATACAGAGCAGCATCAAGAAGTACAGTATAGCAAAGAAGCTGACCTCCGCACAGTTGGCGGAAATGGCCGACGTTGGGAGTTCCGGCAGTTATCGAAAGCGGAAAATCACATGGGGGTTCATGGTCTAGCGTCTGGTGCGGACGATAGTTATTAATATTTGGGGGAGCATTATGTATAAATTAGTCTATTTTTGAAGGATATGTTAGCATCATGTTGAATATGTAAGTAAAGAATTATATTTTAAAATAAAAGGAGAAAAAATGATAACTAATAGAGAGCTGTTCGAACTTATTGTTGATACTGTACCTCAGTGGTTTATATCAGAAAATGAGGCTACATATAAAATCAAAATAAATTTAAATGGGGAGGAATATTATATATCTGCATTTCGTAATGCAACTCCAGAATTATATAGCTGGTTAGATAAATGTTCAAGCCTAAGTTCAGATTTAGTTATGAAAAATAATACTTATTCAAAATTCACAGATAAGCAACTTATTCAATCTAAATTAGTATTAGAATGGTTAAAGATTAATAATTATGAAGGTGAGTGGGATAGGATATTTGACTATAGCAGGGAGATGGATTGTAGGACATATGAAAACTCCACTATAGGTTTTACTTTTATTTATGATGCAAATAGTGAAGGTAGTATAGATATTATAGCAAATGAAAATCAAAAAATAATTGACGTTTTAGCTGAAACACATAATACATACTTCAAATTAGGAAAGGGATGGCGATTTATTGATTATAACTATGTTAAAGCATCAGAACTTAAAACCGTCACAGATTATAAGTTATTACCAGAGTTCCTCTTTCCATATCAATCGGTATTAAAACAAGGCCAATGTGCAATTACAAAAACAAAGCGTGGAGATTTGATAATTTACGATATTTATGGGCTTATTGCATCTAATCGAAAAGGTCAGTGGAAAATATATGAACCAAGAGCATTGAAAAACACATTAGTAGATTTGCTTCCAGGCTATTATATTGGTTGTAATTTATTTGAGGTTGTTTTTGATTTAAGTTATAGAAGGCATGGGGCTTTAATACTATTTGATTTAGAAGATAATTATAAGGATGTTATTAGTAATAGCACAAGTTTACTCGATGGAACTGGTAGCTCTTTGCATAATGCTTTGTCTAACAGATTAAAAGAAATTAATGTAAACAAGGCGGACAATAAAATTGTATCAAAACAATTATTGTTAGAACTTGCATCTGTTGACGGGGCTTTAGTATTTAGCAATAACGGTTCTTTATTGGCTTTTGGGGCTATTATAAAAACACATCTAAATGCAAAAGGTGAAATAGGTGCAAGAAGTACTGCGGCTTTATCTGCTCATTATTATGGAATGAGGGCTTTTAAAATTAGTTCAGATGGAGAAATTGTTATGTATTATGATATTGTTGATGAAGAAGGAAATAAAGAATTAATAAAAATTAAATTTTTATAGAATTATTTAAGTTCACGTCTGAATTTGAAATCAAAATATAAAAATGATTTGTATTATTCTACTAATTTATACGTTTGGGTTATTTTAAAAATTAGGTTGATTTATATTATAATAAAAAGATGTAAATATGTAACAAAATTGTATATAATGGAACAGATTGGCCTAGCTATTCTGAGACAAAGAGGTGCATTCAAAATGACGGTTTACAATAAATTAATCCGGGACAGGATTCCTGAAATAGTTGAGGCTAAAGGCAGCAAGGCCATAGTCGAGATACTGGATGCCGAAAGCTATGGAAAATATCTGGATATAAAGCTTGGGGAGGAATTGAAGGAATACCTGGAAGACGGCAGCGTAGAAGAACTTGCCGATCTTGTGGAAGTGGTATACGCACTGCTTGAAGTTAAGGGCGTGACACTTGAGGAATTCGAGAAAATACGTACTGCAAAAGCTGAGGAGAGAGGGGCCTTTAAAAAGAGGCTTTTGCTTAAAGAGGTTTTGTAAGAAACAAAATCTGATACTTCAGGAGGCTTTAGCCTCAAATCCAAGCTATCGGCTTTTATATAGGGTGAAAACGAATGAGAACATATTTAGTAGTATTCTTAAAGGCTCTGAAATCCCAGATGATGTACCGGTCTGCCATTTTGTTCGGCACGGTCAGCAGTTTACTCACATTTTTAATACAGGTAAGCCTTTGGTCCGCTCTTTTAGGCCATGGCGTAAAAAATGGGACAAGCTTATCTGAAATGGTGATGTACCTGATAATCAACTCCGTTGTGCTTACAGTGACAAAAGCCAATATATCCTCCATGATCGAAGCGGCGGTGGTGGATGGTTCTGTTTCCATGCTGCTTATCCGTCCCATGTCGTATAAATACTTCCTGCTTTCCAGCGTATTGGGGCAGAACGCCTGCAAGGTTGTGATGAATCTCCTGCCAATGATGGCAATAAGTATTTTTATTATAGATTTTTCGCTTTTGCCCTCAATACCGTATTTCTTGATTTTTTTGATTTCTGTTGTCATAGGAATGCTGATAATGTTTGAGGTCACATACATTGTGGGGCTGCTTGCCTTCTGGATACAGCGCTGCTGGTTTGTTAACTGGTACCTGAGCGCCGGGCTGGTGTTTTTTGGCGGGACTGCAGTCCCTCTCTGGTTCTATCCGCGGCAGCTCAATATACTGAGCTATTTCTTGCCTTTCCGTTATATAACATTTGAACCTGTAAATATATTTATTCATAAAACCCCTGTGGACAGGCTGTGGCTGCCTATTGCCGCGGGGCTTGCGTGGCTGTTTCTGCTTACAATAATTGATAGGCTGATGTGGCAGCAGGCAACAAACAGGCTGTCCGTAAACGGGGGTTAAGGGGTTAATATGAGGAAATATTTAAAGCTGTATTGGAAGTTCATAAAGGTTTCGGTAAGGAAAGCAACCATGTACAGAAGTACGTATATAGCGGGTATTGTAGGACAGTGGCTTGGATACGGAGTGACATTTGCAACACTGTATATTCTGGTGACCAGCTTTCATACACTGGCAGGCTGGAATGGAAGCGAGGTCATGCTGTTATACGGGTTTTCCCTTCTGGCCTACGCTGTGGCGGCGGCATTCTTTTTCACCCCCTGCATAGAACTGGCGGGTAAAATAAGATCCGGGGAATTCGACCAATCGCTGACAAAACCGGTGCATCCATTTCTGCATGAAATGTTTCAAGGCTTTAACGCGGGATATATCAGCCATTTGACAATTTCAATTTTAATCATAGCCATTTCATTTGCTGATTTACAGCGCAGATTGACATTTTTAAATATACTGGCGCTCATTTTTATGTTTATGGGAGCCGTACTGATACAGGCTTCGGTGCTGATCACCGCAGGCTCAATGAGTTTTTTCACTGTCAATGAAAATCCCATCATAGACTTTCTGCTTTTTGATGTGAAAAGCTTTGTTGATTACCCCATCACTATATTTCCACGGATAATACAGTTCATGCTTACATTTATTTTGCCTTATGCGTTTATCAATTTTTATCCGGCTGCCGCAATACTCGGAAAGGAAATACCCCCGGGATTTCCACGGATACTGATGTATTTCAGCCCTGTCATGGGAGTTTTGCTTTTCACGCTCAGCGTACTGCTCTGGAACTTGGGATTGACACGGTATAAGAGCACCGGCTCGTAAAGGGGGAACGAATAATGAGTTTTATTGAGGTCAGAAACTTGTGTAAGGATTATAAAATCAAAATAGTGGAACCGGGGCTGGCAGGTGCATTTAAGTCTCTGTTCCGGGGGAAATACAAAGTAAAAGAAGCCGTGAAAAATATTGATTTTAACATCGAAGAAGGCGAAATTGTCGGTTATATCGGTCCTAACGGCGCGGGAAAATCGACAACCCTGAAGATGCTTTCCGGCATACTTATCCCGTCAAGCGGCGAAGCTGCGGTGAACGGCATAATCCCCTATAAAAACAGGAAAGAGAACTCCAGGCATATCGGCGTGGTTTTCGGCCAGCGCTCCCAGCTTTACTGGGATCTGCCGGTTTCGGACACCTTCGAATTATATGAGAACCTTTATGATATACCGAAGGAAACATTTCAAAAAAACAAAAAGTTCTATATCGACCTGTTTGATATGGGAGATTTTATAAATCAGCCCGTACGGCAATTGAGCCTGGGGCAGAAGATGAAGGCGAATATAGCCATTGCGCTCATGCATGATCCTTATGTGCTCTACCTCGACGAGCCTACCATCGGTCTTGATGTCACCAGCAAAAAGATCCTGCGGGAGAGCATAAAGCTGATAAATAAGGAAAAAAACACTACCATAATGCTCACCACCCATGACATGGACGATATAGAGGCTGTGTGCCACAGGCTGATCATGATCGATAAGGGGCAGAAGCTTTTCGACGGTACGCTTGAGGCCTTCAGGAGCAAATTTGAGGACGGGTTTATTCTAAAGCTTGAGTTTGAAAACAGCACACCCGATTGGGTGGAAGCAGAAGGCTTTTCGCTTGTGGAACATGATCCGCATATCTGGATTATAAAGGTAAACGGGCATTCGACCAGGAATGCAATGATAGAGATGATAAGGAAATACGATCCCACAAACATATACGTTCAGGAGCAGCGCATAGATGATATAGTCAGAAGCGCATTTGTAAATACATAACAGTTGCCGTATTATGGACATATGACCGGGCGTTGTAATAAAATTCCCATTAACGGAGGCAACATAAAATGGAAAAAATATTGAGAAAACCAATAAAAGTTGTGTGCATGGGCGACAGTATCACAGAAGGGTACGGTCTGGGGGACGACCCGGGGATGTTTTATCCCAGAAGGCTGCAAAAGTTTTTGGGGAGAGGCTATGAAGTGTTTAACCAGGGCGTGTCAGGCTGCTGCGTGACCAATACCGCAAATGAAGCGGGCGAAACAGTTGGCTCCCCTTATGCTTTACAGGCAAAATACAGGGAAGCTCTGGGTTTGGCAGGCGATATTTATATTTTGCTGCTGGGGACCAACGATGCACAGGATGGGATGAGCGACGACCTAAGCTATCAGGATCAGCTGAATAATGTGATCGCCTATGAAAAGCAATTTATACATTACTACCAGCAAATTCTTGATGCGGTCAAAAAAGCCAATCCCAATGCCAAAATATTTATTTGCAGGCCCGCGCCGGTGCTGGAATGCATCTGGCCGAAGCACAGTCAGAAACACCTTGATATACTGCTGCCGTATTATGATGAAATATTAAAGCGCAATCCCCAATGCGTATTGATAGATATTTTTATGGCCTTTAAAAACAGTGAAGGGCCCCTGGAAAATTATTATCAGCCCGACGGCCTGCATCCAAACGGCAACGGAGCGGAATTAATTGCGGAGTCGGTCTTTGGAGCCATAAGAAAATATGGGGTTGCAGCAGGATAGTAAATGCAATCAGTCTAAATCTCTATTTATCCTAAATAAAAAGCAATTTTGTTGGTGTCTCCTTATAGTCCGCTGGATTTTCAGCGGGCTTTTTCTATTTTTCACTATTTACGGTATGTATTTCAAGACTGAATATCCATATAAATGCAAGCTCCGCCGCAGAAAAACAGACATGCCGGATCTGCGAACCACGCTGTAATACCGCCTTTTGAGCCATCTGAAATTATGAATATGAAGTATCGGATATAAAAAATATTAATAATATATGACCCATATGAAGTATCAATTCTTTAAAAACCTGGCCGGCGCGTTATATAATTTGCACAGAACAGCACGGGAACATATTTGTAAAACGGCAGCAAATCAGCGTAGCAGATTATTATAAGTAATTAATTATCAAATTTATCAAAGGCAGGTCACATGAATATGAATAGTTCGGCACTTGAAAAGAATGGCACTACAACTACAGATGCAAATACCGGCAGCAGGATTGTTGAATTTTTCAGGCTGTTGCCAAAGGATTTGCGGAAAAACAAATACATATACCTTATAGCATTACCCGCAATAATTTACTATCTGGTTTTTTGCTATTTCCCCATGTATGGAGCGGTGATCGCTTTTAAGGATTTCAGCCCCACGGAAGGAATTCTGAGGAGCCCGTGGGTGGGATTTAAAAACTTTACTGACTTTTTCAACGGGATATACTTCTTCAGACTGGTAAAGAATACGCTGCTGCTGAACCAGTACAACCTGCTCTGGGGGTTTCCGGCTCCGGTAATCCTGGCATTGCTTTTAAATGAAATAAGGAACAGGGCATTTAAAAGAACGGTGCAGACAATAACCTACCTTCCCA
>JAEWSZ010000158.1 GCA_023397905.1 Bacillota bacterium
ATGATGACATAAAGAAAACCGAAGGCAATGTAACCGTAACGGCGTCCCTTGTTGTCCGCATAAACGGTTCCTTCATCTTCTTGCTGCTCGCGGCTTTTTTTCAAAATTTCCTCTTTATTCACGATAAGCCCTCCAGTAATATTGTTATTATGACAAGTTTTATTGTCTTTGCCACAGTATACCTCTAACAAGTTTTCTTGTCAATCCTTTTGCAAAGTTTTCTATGCAAAAGCCACCGAGCAAAACAGGGGCAAGTCGATGTTTTATAGGCTTGCGTTATGTTCATAATGAAACTATAGTTGAAAGCTTTCTGTTTTTAGATCGCAATAATATCGCCCTTTAATCGCTGTAAATCTCAGCACACAGTAGTCTGGATCTGTTACACCCTTTTTGTAAAACATCGTATCTCCGGTCCGCCAAATATCCTGTTTTGTTTGAGAGTCTTCCAGCACTTCCATGGTTCCAATCAACATGACGCCTTCATAGCGAAAGCGGCCTTTATTGAAAAAATAAATACTGGCTTTTTCGTTTTGCTGATATTGGCTCACACGCAGGGAAGATGTGTTCGTGGTGAAATAAAATAAATTTTCTTCTATTTTGCGCGGCATAAGCATGGCTTTGATATTGGGAAAGCCATCTTCATCAACAGATGCAATAAACGCAACTTTTTGTTTTTCAATAAACTCAAGGATTTGGTCTTTCGTTTTCATCATAAACTCCTCTCAATGTTAATGGGCATAATATAAACCATCTGAAATTGAAATAGATATTTGGCCTGATATTATTATAAAATAAATAATCGGGCTAAAGCAATACACTTTTGCATTCATTTTAGACTGATAGCCTTGGCCCGCCCGGAGGGATTTGGGTGTTGGCACGCTTTACCCGCGTTCCGGACGCAGCGCGTCTTTCGCGCCTACGGCGGTGCTCTCCGAAATCGTCATTAAAAAACTTTCATACAGAGACTCCTGCATAAAATGATTGCTGCATTGCTGCTTAGAATTTTACCTCTGCACCGGGATTTTCGCCTCGTGACAGACGAAAAACAAGGACAGGGCAAAAGCCCTGTCCTTGTTTTTGTGTCGTTAGTACAAAATAGATGCAGGCCAAAAGCATTGTTAATAATCTATTTTTTGTACCAATCTTCCGGTATCAAGTTATTTTCATTCCACCAATCTTCAATAACAGAGTTACGGAAACTTTCATTTTTGAGGTTAGCATGATCTACTATTATGACTTGAAGCTTTTGTTTTAGTTCCGATACCCTATCGGATATAAAGTTATATAAGGTGCCAACCATATTCCAATCTGTATTTTTTTCATCTAACTCAGATGGAAAATATACTTGTGAAGGTTGATCCAAAAATATAAAATTAGGCACTGGCCTTTTAAGCGTAATAAAATATTTATGTAACGCAAAGTAAGTTATTAGATGTATCCCAACCCAATTTGATCCACTGCCGAGCTGTTTTAAAGGAACAGGGCGATCAGCTTTATCGACAATAACTGTAACTTTGTTCATATCTAGACGATATGGGTTATCCGAATGTTCTAAGTTCAGCTCCTTAGCCCATTCAGTCATATCTACAGATATTCGTGATAATACAGATTGCTTACGATCTTCTAGTGAGTCTTTATCTAACGTTTCATTAATTTCACATATTCTATCCTCAATCTTTTTTATGACTTTTTCTTTACCTGTAGAGTCATCATGTTGCTCTACGCTTTCCAGCCATAGACTAATTCTACCAACTACTTTTGCACGCCTAGAATTTAAATCTTTTAATGCAATGGCATCCTGATTCTGAGTATAAATGCCATCAATTTCAGACTTTACTTGGATAATGTCTTGCCGTGTTTTTTCCCTCTCTGATTCAAGGGAGTCAATATATTTTCGTAATTTCGGTTTTTCCCGGGTAACATTTTGTATATTGTCATCTAGGTTTTTTATAGCGGTTCTTATCATGTCGATATTTGGTAAAGGTGTTTCTAGTTCATTGGCACATAAGGGGCAATGATCCGGTCTAAAATCAAGTTGCTCGAATAAACCAATTGAGCTTAGCCTAATTTTTTGATGCTCGACTTCATTTGCATAGCCGCTTGTTTCTCCCGCAAATGTTTTTGCATTACTAATATCCTGATTCAGTTGTTCTAATTCATCCTCGGCTTTTTTTAGTTCTGACTGTAAAAAGCTTAAACGATCCATACCAACCGTTTCAGCATTTACAGGAGTCCATTCATTCACGTTTTTTAAAACTTTATAGACAGAATCGTAACTATCATAATCCACTTCAATATTATCGTATACGAGACCTACATACTTTGCTTCAGATATTAACGAAATGGCTCTTTGCAAGCCTCCTCCTTGAAGCATTCTATTTTCTTCTAGCCTACGTCTTTCAATTGCTAATCTTCTTTTTAGAATACTTCTTTCATTTTCTAAGGCTAACGCTTCCTCATTCACTATACCTAAAAAATATGGCAAAGTGTCTTTTATGGCTTGCGTAATAAAATCCTCTGACTGCTTATGAAATAAAAAAGTTTTTGCTGCTACCTCATCTTGATTTTGAAAGCAGTAGTATAATGCATGTCGAATATTAGCTGCTAAAGGATCACGGCTTTGTCCGTCCGGCGGTATATTTAGATTTTCAGAAATGCCTAATCTCTTAGTTAAGGCCTCCTCCAATCCAGCAACATTAGTATTGGAAACAAAATCACATTTTTCAGGAACTTCAATCTTTTCTCCGACCTCAATATAACAAAATCCCGTCGACTGTTGACCAGGAGGCGGATTTTGGCGAGCTACAAACACTCTTTCGCTATCAAACTGCAATAGCAATCCATACCACGACACATTTTCTCTAATTACGCCATCTGCAATATCACAAGAACTCCCGCCTAGGCAATAGTCAATTATGTCGCCTACAGCCGATTTTCCGGATTTCGATTTTCCGGATATTATGTTCACTTTTCCTAATTGAAATGGCAAATGCCTTACTTGTCCATTTAATCCGTATATGACTAATTCTCGTATCTGCATCATGGTCTTACCCCCAAACCAACATATACTGTTTCAACTTTTCCTGCTGCAGCAAACCATTTTGCAACGTGTTCGCTTTTATTAAGGCAATCTCTGATTTCGTCATTAACATATTTTGTCTTACTGAGTGGTCGGCTCGTTTGAGATATTTCAAGCTCTGCAGCGTTCGTTAACAGTACGACACCACTTTGGAGCAAAAACTCCATAGCCTCATTGGTTATTTGAACCATATCTTTTGTTCTCTCTGCAAAACCTATCAATAATTCAGGATATCGTTGTTGCCATATGATCAATTGTGTACGACTTGATATGCACTCTCTAGTTTTTTTATGAAGTATCAATGGAAGAATCAGATAAATAAGAGGAAATGGAAAAGCTCTTTTTGTTATCTCATTATATGTTTTAATGCAACTGTATAATAACCTACCACAAAACGCCGGATTAAGTAAATAAGCGACTTCCTTTGCCCTAAGCCCCCAATTCCTCAAATAAATCACCTCAGTTCTTTAATAATTGCGCCAAACGCTCATAAAAATCAATATGCCATCCTACTCTAAGCTGATTCGCTAAGATATGATAACTGCCTCTCATTACAAATGCATCACTGCAGCGATCTCTAATACGTATATCCTTTTCTTCAATTTCCTTATAGAGTTTTTTTGCATTTAATACTTTAGTATTTTCTGTAATTTGATCTCCATAATCTGACAAGTCGTCTTGCATTGCATAAAATGAATGTTCCCATTCATCAATAAGTTTTTTTTCATATTTGTCCAGCTCATTTGTATATAACAATTCTTCCCTGACCCAGTTTGCTCGCTGTTTGAAGGCACGATAATAATCTCTAATTGCCATTCTCAGTCTATTGCTTCCTAAGCAAATCAGCTTTAATTGTTCATAAAATATTTGATCATTTGGAGACAACTCATCTAATTCGAAGTTTTCGGATTCGTCCACATCAATAGGCAAATTGTCGGGTGCATATTCCAATCCTATAGAAACTATGTGTGAACGCACTTGACTCTGAGATATGAATATTGGTGTTTCTGAGCATAAAGCTTCTATTGCTTTTTTGTACCACCAACCTTCCAAACGTTCACATATTTTATCAATATATTGAGGAAGGCTACTATATCTAATGGCTTTTTTTATATCAGATTCAACATCGACAATATTGCTGCTCTTGTCAATTACATAAATACAATCTAACAATTGCTGAATTTGCGATTCTGGCATACTGGTAAATGCTTTATAATAACTTTGGTGACCTTTGTTCTGAGATTCTTCCGCAACTTTTTTTAATATGCTGTAAGCCAAAAGAGAATCCCTTTTTTGTGATTCAGTTTTCAAATAATATGCTGCTGTGCCCTCTGGCGCCGAAGCAGTAGTTATTATCATAAATTTTGTTTTTGACAATAAATCTGGATGCTTACTAATAGCATCTATCCAAACTTTTAATGTTCTCCATATATCTGTACTTGCGTTATTTAAATCGCCATAAGCCTTTACATGATGCTTGAGTTGAATCATGATTTCAGGAGTATCACCGTTTCCAAAGCTTACATCATCAAATTTTTCAATACTAATTTCTGATTGCTCATCATCATTATTTAATAAAAGGTACAATGCATACCTAGCTTGATAAAGATAACCTATCATTTGTTCTGATGCTTGATGGCTAGTCATGATGTCACTCCCTCCACAAAAATATTATACATGATTAATTTTATATAACATTAATCTACTCTGGCTTTTTTTTATTACATCGACCGTCCTTAGGCTTCACTGCATCCTTAGGTATCGCCCAAGCAACCCCAAACCGAACAGCGCCCGGTATTTTGCCCTGCGCACAAAGCACCTGTATCCGGCGTGGTGTGATTCCCCATTTTTCAACGGCATCTTTCACTGTGATATAGTCCATTAAAACTATCCTTTTCAAAATAAAGATTGTATATATTATATATCGCAGTAGCGAATAAAGCAATCTGTTTAGTGTAAAATATGGAAATATTCACAGTATTATGGTGAAACCAATTGAAAAACAGCGAAAGTTCCGACCAAAGTAGAAAAACCGCCAGCTTTGTGGCGGCTTCTAATGCCATTTTCATTCACCCGGCAGTTCCATCTCCATTTCTACACCGCCATCAAAGGTGACCCGGATGCGGTCGGCGGATAAAACCACCACCTTGGCGATGATCGCCCTGACCACATCGTCACGATACTCTTTAACGCTCAGGTCGAGCTGCTCCATGATGGCCAGCAGTTCGCCTATTCTGGCCTTGGTATTTTGCGTGATCAGTGTTTGCTGCTTGTGTTTGCCCAGCTGCTCCTGCAGCGACTTGATCTCGGTGGAGATTTCTTCAAACTTGGCATCGAAATAATCTGCACTGGCACTGGACTTGGAGCTGAGTTCCACCAAATCCATCATCACGCTCTGCAGTTCCGCAATGCGGTTTTGGATGGCACCCTCATTGAAGCTGTCACCCTCCTGCGTACCCAAGGCAAGCTGCAGACCGGCTCGGAGGGTTTCCATGACATCCAGTTTATCATTATCCAAACAATTCAGGGCGGCCACGATGGCAGTGTGAAGTCTGCTTTCCTCAAGGGTGGGGGACTCCTTGCAGTATTTCGTGCCGTATTCCAAGCGGTTGATGCACCGCCAGACCACCTTTTTCTTGCCGCCCCTCGCCCACGTGACCCTGCGGTACTGAGTTCCGCAGTCACCGCAGCTGAGAAGCTCGGTCAGCGCATACTTGCTGCTGTATTTTCCTCTCTCTGTTTTCACAGCCTTTTGCGCTACCTTGCGTTTTCCGGCTCTCCGGGCGATTTCTTCCTGCACCAGATTGAATAAATCCCTTGAAATAATCGGCTCATGGTTTCCAGTTACATAATACTGCGGGATTTCACCGTTGTTTTTTCGGGTTTCCTTGGTAATGCAATCCACCACATAGGTTTTCTGCAGCAGGGCATCGCCGATGTAGCGCTCATTTCGGAGCATATACTGGAGAACACCCGGCGACCACTTCTCTTTGCCGGTGGGAGATGGGATACCGTCCGCTTCCAGCGACTTTTTGATTTTGCTGATGCTGGCTCCGGCATAATAGCTGCGAAATATTCGCTTGACCATTTCCGCTTCCTCCGGCACAACCTTGGGCTGGCCATCCTCACCTTTTTCGTAACCCAGCAGGCGTTTATACTGAAACGGCACATTGCCGTTCTTGAAGCTCTGGCGCTTGCCCCATGTCACATTGCGGCTGATGGACTCGCTCTCGGCCTGTGCAAAGCCGCTGAGAAAGCACAGCGCCATTTCGCTGGCCATCTGCATGGTGTTGATGCCCTCTTTTTCAAAGATGATCGGGATGCCCTTGGCTTTGAGCTTGCGGATGTAGGTGATGGCATCCAGCGTGTTCCTCGAAAATCGGGAGACCGATTTGGTCAGCACCATGTCAATCTTGCCCTTTTCACAGAGCGCCATGAGCTTGAGAAACTCGTCACGCTTTTTGGTGCTGGTGCCGGTGATGCCCTCGTCAGCAAATATCCCGGCCAGCTCCCAATCCTTGTTTTGGGATATTTTGTCGGTGTAATAAGCAATCTGCGCAGCGTAGCTGGACTGTTGTTCTTCCTGCTCGGTGCTGACCCGGCAGTAGGCCGCCACACGCAGCTTTTTCTTTCTGGTGCTGGCTTTGCCCACCAGCACATTGGCAGGAATCAGATCCACCCGCTTCTGCATAGGGGCGATGGTTTGTGTCTGCATATCGGTTACTCCTTTCCTGCCCCGTAGTGGACGAGTATTTGATTGTTCATGCGAAGGGTTAGGCCGCCATCGGGTTCGATGAGAACCTGTTTGATGGTGGCCTCAAAAAGCCGGGGAGAAAAAGCCTCCAGCGGCTGTTCCTGCTCAAATACCGACCTCAAATGGCGGGTTAAGTATTCCGGCTCCCGGTCAGGGCAAGTATCGTATTTTGCGGCGGCGCAGCTGAAAATCAGCAGCTTGATGTAGTCGCTGTCCACCTCGCTTTTTTCCAATTCCCGGTTGATCTGATTCTCTGTCCGGGTGGCATCCAGAGAATGGGGATGCTGTGGCGTTGGGGAAGGCTCCAGCAGACTCGGATCGGCGATGATGATATTCAAAGCCGCCGTTACGCTGTCCAGCAGGATTTGGTCGGAGATGCGCTTTGGTGTTATGCGCCCCTCGGCGGAGCAGCACCACGCTTCATACTTCTTGCTTCTGCCATCCCTTTTGTATTTGCCTCCACAAGCCGCACAAATCGCTTTTCTGCGGATGATATCCAGTTCA
>JAEWSZ010000069.1 GCA_023397905.1 Bacillota bacterium
GCTTGTGACCGCTGCGGTCATTCCCGTATTTATTGCATTCAAGGTATTTGTGGGGGAGGAAGAGAGATATCTGGAAATGAAATTCGGAGACCGGTACAGGGAGTACAGGAAGAAAGTGCTGTTTAAATTCCTCTAGGACATCGAAGGCAGGGGATGGGGATGTTGTAAGGTAAAGTGAATTTAGCATAATATGAAAAGCTCAAGTTGCACCGGTCCGCAAGTACAATTAATTTCAATGTGAAGCACGGATAAAGGTATAGCGTGCGTCAATAGCTGAGTGCATTGCAGGATTTGATTTTAGCTGTTGGCAAGGAATGGGTATTTTAGCTGTAAAACGGACAGGAGATCTGTTTTAGCGAACTATGAGCCCGGATGGCGAATGTAAGCGACAGCTAAAATATCGAAGCCGAGCCATTACAGATAATTCAAATACTGCACTAAGACGAAGCTATTGATGTGCGGTGTACCTTGTGCTGCACATTGACAGCAAGTAAGTTTGGAAGAACTGGTTATAATTAAGATTTCATAATATATTATTGACTATATAAGCGCATACGTGCTAATATAAATTAGGACGTACGTCCGAATTAATAAAAAGGGGTGAATTTATGGACAGGAAGGCAGAAAATTTAAACCAGTCTCAGAAAATACTTAATACAGCATTTCAATGCCTGTCCACAAGAGGCTACGCCAACGTGTCGCTGCGGGATATTGCCGATGAAGCCGGTGTGGCGCTTAGTCAATTGAATTACTATTACAAAAATAAAGAGGGTCTGTTCACCGAAGTCATAAAGATGATGATGCACCAGTACCTGCATGAAATAGAGGATAAGCTGAAAACCACTTCAGGGACCAAGGAAAAAGTTACCTCCCTTGTAAAGTATTTCAGCGAACTCATAAAGAAGAAGCCGGAGCTTTTGAGGCTTTTTATCGATTTTACGGCGCAGTCCCTGTGGCTGCCGTCTTTCAGAAGGCTTCTGAAAAACCTGTTTGACGATTTATCGGAAATGATTGAGAAAAGTATACTGGCCGGAACAGCCATTAACAAAAATTTAAGCGAATATTCTTCAAAATCTGTGGCAAAGATGGTACTGGGTGCATTATACGGCACGTCAATACAAATTATGCTGGATTCGGGCGAAAATGACGACCTTGAGTCCCTGGACCTGGTGGGAATGATCTTAAACTAGAAGAGGAGGATTAAATTATGGCGAATCTATTTGAAAAGTCCGTTAATTTCGGATTGGGAGCTCTGATGTATTCACGGGAAAAGGTTGAGGAGCTGGTGGAAGAACTGGTCAACAAAGGCGAAGTTGCCAAGAAGGACGCGAGGCAGTTTGCCGGCGAGCTGGTGAAAAAAGGGGAAGAACAAAAGGAAGAGCTCAAAAAGCTGATCAAGAACGAGGTCGCCGAGGCTCTGAACCAGATGAACGTTGCAAAGAAAGAGGATATTGTCACAAAGGACGAAATCAGCCGGATCGTAAGGGAGCAAATAATGCAGGTACTTGCGGAGCAAAAACCGGAAACGGATAAGAAGTGAGGTCATAATTTTTTTACATTATTAATACGGACGTATGAACTATTGTGCCTGTGATATTTGCTGATAATCTGGATAAATTAAAGAAATGGTGAGAATGGTATGGTGACGAGCAGACGGATAAGCCTCAGAAGATACAGGCAGATCATTACGGTGTTTACAAAGCACGGCTTTGGTATTCTGATAGATAAGCTTGGAATCTTTAATCATATTAAACTTAAAAAAAGTGCCTGCAATAAACAGGTTGAGCATGAAAGCTCAAAGCTTTCCACCGGGGAGAGACTGCGGCTGTCCCTGGAGGAGCTGGGGCCCGCCTTTGTCAAGTTGGGGCAGATACTGAGTACAAGAGCTGACATTTTTCCGGCCGACATCGTGGAGGAACTGAAAAAGCTTCAGGATTCCGTACCTCCATTTCCTTTCTCCGAAGTCAGAGCGGTGATTGAAGAGGAGCTTGAAGACCGGCTCGAAAATATTTACAGGGATTTTGACGAGAAACCGGTGGCCGCAGCCTCCATATCACAGGTTCACCGCGCCAGGATGAATTCGGGAAAGCCGGTGGCGGTCAAGATCCAGCGCCCCGGAATTGAAAAGACCATACATGAGGACATAAGTATTTTGAAGGATCTGGCGCATTTAATAGACAACCATACCCAATATGGAAATTTATACGATTGCAGGGGCATGGTACAGGAATTTGAAAATACAATCAAGGATGAACTGGACTTCACGAAGGAAGCGGAGAATGCGGATACCTTCGGGAAGAATTTTATAAAGGATAAGGGCATTGCCGTTCCGGAAGTGAAATGGATATATACTACAAAGCGCGTGCTGACCATGGAATACATTGAAGGTATACGGATTGACGACTGCGAAAGACTGGATGCCTCAGGAATTGACAGAAAAACGGCAGCCAGGAAGCTTGCAACATCCATGTGCAATCAGATATTAAGAGACGGCTTCTTCCATGCGGACCCCCATCCGGGGAATATTCAAGTCCTGCCGGAAGGTACCATAGTGTTTCTTGACCTTGGAATGGTGGGCCGCCTGAACAGTACGCGCAGGAGAATGATATCGGACTTTTTTATAGGAGTCGCATACAGGGACAGCGCCCGGGTGGTGAAGTCCATTATTGACATGGAGACGGCCCCCGGTCGGGGTAATGTGAAAAAGTTTGAAGAGGATGTGGACAAAATCATAGATAAATATTTGACCATGTCCATGAATGAGATAAAGGTCGAGGAATTGCTCTATGAAATTTTTAATACGGCATTTTTGAATCATATAAAAATTCCCCGCGAATTTGCCTTGATCGGAAAAACGCTCGGAGTCCTGCAGGGCCTGCTGCAGAAGCTGGCTCCTGACCTGAACTCTCTGGCGGTGGCGAGGCCCATAGCCGAAAGGCTGGTGTCCCAATCCTTTTCGGCAGAAGAAATAGGCAAGGACATAAAAAGAAACCTGTGGGATTACAGGGAGCTGTTTAACAAGTTTCCCCGCGCCCTGCTGAATTTTCTGGGCAAGCTGGAAGAGGACGATTACTCGGTACAATTTGAGATAAAGGATATTCACAATATACAGAAGCGGTTTGAAAGAGCTTTTAACAGGATTTCCTTCAGCCTGGTGCTGCTGGCCGTCAGTATCATTATAGCCGGAATCATTATAGGCTCCGGGTTAAGCGCGGATGCGGGAAATGAGATGTACCGGATGAACCTCACCATTCTGAAGACCGCTCTGGTACTTTCGGGGATAATTATTCTGGGGCTGGCTGTTTCCGTGTTCAGATCAAGGCGGTGAGGTTGGCGGGATTTTGAAAGGGGTAGTGTATTATGGCGGGTTTTAGGGATTTGGTGTTGTTCTTTGCAATTTATTCTTTCCTGGGGTGGACTATGGAAAGTATTTTTGCAAGTATAAATGAAAGAAAGATAATCAACAGGGGATTTCTGACCGGGTATTTTTGTCCAATTTACGGCTTCGGCGCCGTTCTGATCATAAAGGCCACACAATTGGTGGGGAATACTTTTGAAAGCAGGCCTACGTCGCTTATTATAAACATATTGCTTTCCATTGTTCTGGTAACTGTGCTGGAGTACATCACAGGATTTCTTCTGGAAAGGATCTTCAACTGCAAATGGTGGGATTACAGCCAGAACGCATGGAACATTCAAGGGTACATTTGCCTGAAATACTCACTGCTTTGGGGCTTGCTGACATTTTTGCTCGTACAGGTCATACATCCTGTGACAGAGATGGGCGTATACTCAATTCCCGGCGCAGCAAGGTACTATCTGGCCGCATTCCTGCTCCTGTATTTCATGGCGGATACGGCCAAATCAGTGGTGGAAACCCTGGATCTGAGGAAGGTTATTTTAGAGGCTTCCAATATTTCGGCTAATAAATATTATGAAAAAATTATCCAGTACAAGCGCCTTTTTCTTGCATTTCCGCGCCTGCTGATTTTGAATGCGGGTATGATCAATCGTGATATAAGGAGTATTTTCAATGAAAGAATGGATAAAATCAAAGTTGAACTTAAGAGCAGATTTCTCCAGTGAGAGAGAATATGAAAAGTGTGTAAGTGATCTGATCCGGCATGAACTGGTGGCGTCCATGAAGAACTTTATACAGCATGGGGATATAAGCTGCCTGGAACACAGCCTTTACGTGTCATACAGCAGCTATCTCATATGCAGGCGCCTGGGACTTGACTGCCGCTCGGCGGCAAGGGGAGGACTTCTTCACGATTTTTTCCTGTATGACTGGCACGTGGCAAAGCCGTATAGAGGGCTGCATGGGTTTGTCCACCCTTCTGTGGCGCTGGAGAATGCAAACAGGCATTTCAGTTTGAGTGACATGGAGAAGGATATCATCCTGAAGCATATGTGGCCGCTGACCGTGAAGCTGCCCAGATACAGGGAGACCTTCATCGTGCTGCTGGTTGACAAATACTGCGCAACTATGGAGATTGTCAATTGGAGCGGCAGAAAAAAGGTGCACAGGCTGAAAGAAATTTTTGGATTTTAAATATTTGAGGGATGATTCTCATGTCGGATTCCAATATAACCAAAATAGCTTTTGCCAACACATTAAAGGAGCTGATGGCTAAAAAGTCATTTTCAAAGATTTCAGTGGGCGATATAGTAGATGCCTGCGGGTTGACCAGACAGGCTTTTTATTACCATTTTAAAGATAAGTATGATCTGATGAATTGGATTTATTACACTGAAACGGCCCGCTTCATGAGTAATTATGACACGGTGGAGCACTGGACGGACGGCCTCAGGGAACTGTGCCATTACATGCAGAAAAACAGAATATTTTATGTAAATGCTTTGAACACCACAGGGCAGGACTCTTTTCCGGAGTACCTGCATAAATATATATCCGATATTTCCATGGCTGTGATTGAAAGCATGGCCAACACCGAATTTGACCATAAGAGATGGGGGTTTACCGTTGACTTCTTTTCCACGGCTTTTGTGGGGCTGATTGTAAAATGGGCCAACAACGGGATGAGAGAAAATCCTGATGATTACATACAGCAGATCAGAAGAATCATTGACGGCAGTTTTTTCAATGAATTGCAGAATGAACCGGGCGGCGGCGAGGCCGATAAGAATAAGGAGAAATAGATGAAATAGCAGAAGCCGCGCCGGGTATCCACTTCGCTCTCAGAAGCCAGGCAGACGGCCATTACAGGGTTCAAAAGGACGGAAGCGGCATACAACCCCCGTCGCATGAGATCTTTCCGCTGATATACTGTATATCCCGCAGCCAGTCAAGCATGATGATGGAGGAGCCACGCGCCCCTCTTTCCGTACAGATAAACCTGTACATTTCCTCCCGGCAGGAGGCGGAGGCGCTGCTGCCGGCATGATAGATCCCGAACAGGTTTCCTTGTCCTATTGCATTATCCGTATAGATGCGGGAAGTCATTTTATCCATATTGCCGTCACCGTAAAACACCTGAAAACCATAAAAACAGCGGTTTTGCCTCAGTATGGCGAAGGCCCGTTCATACCCGTTTCCGTTTATGTCAGGGCCTTCTGCCGAGACGGAGACAAGAGCGTTATGAATATTGCCGAGGCAGCGGCCGGACTGTTCTGTGACGGCTTCAGGCGGTATTTCAACTAAAAAGACGCAATCATTATAATGCCGTATGGTCTCGCACAGCTCAGGCGAAAGCCCATTTTCTCCGGTTCTCAGGATATAGCAATGGATGCCTAATTTATGTCCCTGGCTTATAAAATCTTTTATCTGGGGTAAAAGGCCGGGGTGAAAATCAGGGATGTCGAAAAGCAATATCCAGGGAAGAGGAACTCCTATTTTCAGCTGCTTTTTCTTGAGCTTGTCTGCTCCGTATATCAAGCCGCTGTATCCGAGATTGATCCCTGCCGTTGTTATTGTCTTGTGCTCCACATTGCCGGTCATTTTGAGAAGCAGCTCGTTGTAAGGATTATGGGGGTTAGAGATGATTTTTTTAGCAGTGTTGAAAAACCATTTCTGATTTTCACTTTTTGAGAAGAGCAGGCCAAGATCAACCAGGTTTCTCATACTTCGCTTCGTGTCGGTGGCCATATCCTCTATTGCTTTACTCACGGCTATATAAATCACCTGTCTCTTTAAACGATGCTGCAAATCCAAAATAATTACCTCCTCCGGCATGGAGTATTTACTCTGTCTCCGATTATATTCTATTCTGAAAAAATAGTGTTTTCTATTTACAAATGTATCATATTGTAAAAATTCTTTACAGTTAAAAATTTTGTCTAATTACCTCGACAATTGTGCATGATAAACTTAGGACATCAAAATTCGTTTTGGGAGGAATTTTTATATGAATAAAGTGGTAAGCACTATTGGTATGAAAGCGGCATACAGGTATTTAGATTCGAATCCCGATAAAAATATCCCCAAACTGATGGATTGGATTGACCGGTTTGACAGAAACGGCGCCGTAGCCGGACAGAGGAAAGCTTTCCGAGAGATAATCGAGGACAGGGATAACAACTGGTACCGGCTGATACAGAATGTCTGGGAGGATATAGACTCAGGTGTTCGCAAGACATTTTTTAACAACTTTATTATTAATGCGACTGCAATAGGCGGCCCCAGGCAGGATAAACTCAAAGAGCGCTATAACTGCAATATTCCCTGGGCCATCCTCATGGATCCAACCTCGGCATGCAACCTGAAGTGTACCGGCTGCTGGGCCGCAGACTACGGCAATCAGCTTTCCATGGACATTGATACTCTAGACGGCATAATCCGCCAGGGGAAAGAGATGGGCGTGTACTTTTACCTGTATTCGGGAGGAGAGCCGCTGGTACGGAAAAAGGATATCATCACCCTTTGCGAAAAACACAAGGATTGCATGTTTGTCGCTTTTACCAATGCAACACTGATTGATGAAACTTTCGCGGATGAGATGCTGCGGGTTAAAAACTTTGTTCCGGCCATAAGTATTGAAGGCTTTGAAAAAGAAACAGATTCAAGGCGCGGCCGGGGTACTTATCAGGCGGTTGTCCGGGCGATGGAAATATTAAAGCGGAAAAAGCTGATTTTTGGGACATCCTGTTGTTATACGAGATATAATACCAGTATTGTGGGCAGTGAGGAATTTTTTGACGATATGATACAAAGAGGCACGAAGTTTGCATGGTTTTTCACCTATATGCCGGTGGGGGCGGATTCCCCTGCGGAGCTGCTGGCCACTGCCGAGCAGCGTGAATTCATGTACCATCAGATCCGCAAATTCCGCGGGACCAAGCCTTTGTTTACACTGGATTTCTGGAATGACGGAGAGTATGTGGAAGGCTGTATAGCAGGCGGCAGGAAGTACCTGCACATAAACGCGGCGGGAGACATCGAGCCCTGCGCCTTTATACACTATTCCGATTCCAATATACGTGAGAAAACACTGCTGGAGGCGCTGCAGTCGCCTTTATTCATGCAGTATCACAAGGGCCAGCCCTTTAACGAAAATCATCTGAGGCCGTGCCCTCTGCTGGACAACCCCGGAAGGCTCTCAAAAATGGTAGATACGTCAGGGGCAACATCCACGGACATGATGAGCCCTGAGGATGTACATGCCCTGAGCGCAAAATGCGAGAAAGCGGCGGAAGACTGGGAAATAACCGCGGAAAGGCTCTGGGATGAATCTCACCCGACCTCAAATCTTTCACCGTCAATGGTGATGAAGGATATGGCAGTCAGATCAAGTTCCCAGCCGTGAAAATCAATATTATTATAAAATTCACCTGTAACAGGGTCTCCTCCTGAACTCCCGCCTATAGGATGTTTCTCATCATGCAATAATCCTATGTTTGACCCGGCTCCTGAGATCTGGGCACTGACGCTGGAGGCCATGGTAATTTCTGTGCCGTTGGTAAGGGTTACCGTTATTTTTACATCCGGCTGAAACCAGTACCAGTCAGGATCATACCATGGCAATTCCTGGGCTTGCTTGAGTTCTTCTCCGGACCTGTCGCTGCGGCCGGTCATTTTCAATCCGTAAGGGGTAAGCAGTACGGTACTGTAGTGTTCTCCCTTATTTATTGAAGGAGCGGGATGAAAAGTCAAAGCCTGGGAGGATACCTTTGAAACCTTTGTGACAAGAATATCCTCTGTCCCATTGATGCTGACCGAAAGCTTAAGTTTATCCCCGTCGTAATCACGCAGGCTGTTATACTTTAAAAAATTGCCCCCTGCGGCTATGGTCAGTTCCTTGTTGCCACTGATCTGTGTCTGGGCAATTGTGGATGAAAACAGAAAATATTGCGTTCCGGCATCGCTGTTTTCAGGGCGGATAGTTCTCAGCTTACCGGTGAGGCCGAAAACAGTCTGATCATTGGCTGCACGTGCAATACGGCCGTTTATGCTGATATCCTCGGGCTCGACGGGTTTTCCCTTGACGGCTATGATGGCGTATACGTCGTTGTCGGTGAAAATCGTGCTGTAGATGTTGAGCGTGTAGTCCGGCCTTACGGCAGAAGCCGAGCCTTCATCAACCGTATTTATATTTTCCGCGTACTGTCCGGCGATACTTCCCAACGCTCTGTCAAACAGGCCCAGATCAGGACCTAATGCCAGTACTGTGGTAGTTGTTCCCAGAACGATAGTCGCCGCTATCAATGCTGTCTTTATCTTCAATCTGCGGCGGGGCCGCGCCGGGATCATTTTTGCCGCTGTCATTCCCATAATCCTGCTGATTTCGTCATCACTCAAATATTCTGCCTTAAAATCTTTTTCCGACGGGTCATACATTTCAATATAATCTTTAAGTTTCATAGCATAATACCCCTTTCTATCAACATGTCACGTAGTTTGGTCTTCCTGCGGTAGAGCTTGTTTTCAACCGTTTTGCTGTCCAACCCAAGCCCCCGGGCTATTTCTTTCACAGACCTGCAATAGTAATACCTCTGGATAAAAATTGTCCGGTCCGGTTCCGAAAGCCTGTTTATGGCGGCAGTGACTACAGCGCCGTTCAAGTTGCTGATAATGGCGTCATCGATGTCAAAGTCCGACGCCAATTCATATTCCAGAAATATATCCAGGCTTTTTGAAAGTTTACGTTTTCTATTGATTGCAGTATTTCGTGCTATTTTACATATATATGCTTTCAGCCCGGATTCTCTTTTCTCGTCAAACAAGTCTACGGATTTCCAGAACTGAAGAAGTGTATCGGAAATACATTCTTCAATATCATTTTTGTTATCCGATCCAAGAATACGGGTGATGACAGCTTTCATCAAACCTCCGTATTCTGAAAGTATCACCCGCAGACCATCATCGGGGGCCGATTTCAACAGCTGAACGATTTTGTTATCTTCCACCGCAGTATCTCCTTTGTCTGATTGCTAAAAGCGCTTTCACTTAAATATACAATATTAAAATGTGTTTTCACTCATGCGGGGGAGAAATATTTTTAGCTAGACTATCCTTTAATAAACTTAATGATTTTTTTAGGGTTGGCTTCAGGATTCAGACTGTAAACCTGTTCCGTTATTTTTTCCGCGGCTTCGCTTTCACTGATTTTATCGGCCTTATCAAATACATCCTTTCCGAAAAAGCTCTCGGCGGTGCAGAAAACTGTGGAGGACCAGCCATACTCCTCTCCTTTTTTAGAAAGCTTTTGCTGCCTTCCGCACATGGTCAGATACATTTTGGTTTGCAGCTCCACCAGGGCCCGGTCAAAACGGGAGGCATCCGCGCTGGAAAATCCGCCTAAACGTTTGATGGCATGGAGGGGCAGGGCTCCGTTTTCGGAGATAAGGTCATAAATCCTCCTGGCAAAGTGGCTCATCATACCGCCGGAATATTCCTCCGCAAAATCTTTGCCGCCGCGCCTTACGGCCAGGAAATAGGGATACCATTCTCTGGTGATATAGCCGCTCTTTTTAAAAAACAGCTTTGCATAGGCTATATCATCCCGCTGGTCCAGAACCCGCATCCGCCACTCCCAGGGATCGGTTTCCGGGTCGCCGGTATGCCAGCGTACCGGAGTGTCATAGGGAGGAGCTTCATTCCAGTTCCATGAAACCACGGAAAAAATATCTTCGCTGTTGCCGCCGCCCATGGAAAATCCTGCGCCAAGCAGGGCCTTTACAAAATCCTCATAGCTTTTAATAATCATATCTCCGCCTCCGTTTAAATATTTTATGATCCCTGTTTTATGTATTTATCTAATTGATTTATCTGCCGTTGCTTTTCTGCCCCATTTGCACATTCCCACCAGGATCGGCAGAAAGGACAAGCCCTTTTCAGACAGAGAATATTCAAACTTCGGAGGAACCTGATATTCCTTCCGCAGGATCATCCCGTCATTTTCAAATTCTCTCAGCTGTGTGCTCAGCATTTTATGAGTGATCGAAGGTATATTGCGTACTTTTGACATTGTTCGTCCATATGATACTCTCCTATTCGTAAGTATACTACAAATTTGTGCATACTTGTTTTTTCACATAAGCTAATTATAATTACCCTTGTATCAAGGTACAATATCAGAACAGGAGAAATATAAAATGGATTTTTTGAATTTGACTAAAACGAGATATTCCGTCAGAAAGTTTAGTGACAGCCCGGTTGAGCAGGAAAAAATAGATTTAATCCTGGAAGCCGGCCGGGCCGCTCCAACCACCATGAACTATCAACCGCAACAAAATCGCCTGTCTATCGTGAGACGGTAAATCCAGTACTCATTGTAAATAAAAATTTGTGGTGCGCACAAGTCATTGACCGCATTTTTATTTTTGCGGTACTATATAAATATAATCACAGGAAAAACGGAAGGAATGGAATTCTCCATGGATAAGGATCTGGAACTGCTGAATGATCTCAGAGTCGGAATTGTGGGCTGCGGCCACTTAGGGCAGGCAATAGCGCGAACGCTGGTAAGTCATGGACTTGAAAGAGGAAATCTGCTTATTTCATACAGGGGAAATCCTGTCACATATCAAAAGCTGGAAGAGCAGGGCTTAGCTTCATGCCTTGTGGAAAACCAGCGGGTATTTCAGGAGGCTGGGATCGTATTGATCACCATAAAACCCCAGGATATTCTCACACTGGAAAAGGCCGCCGTACCTGGCGAGGCCGTTGTTGTTTCCTGTATGGCGGGGATCCCTGCGGAGCTGCTGAAAAAGATATTGGGAAGGGATGTATACCGGATGATGCTCAGCGGCCCGGACACCATAGTAGCGGGAAGCGGCGTGGGGGCCATATATCCGGAGCACGGGCATCTGAAGTTGCTGCTGCGCTCAATGAATCTGAACTGCATTGAAACTATGTCGGAAGGTGATATGGACGTATTTACCGCAGGTGTCTGCTTGCCGGCGGCAATATTAAAGGCAGGAGATCCAATTGATCAAAAGAAGGCAATTGACAAGATCGGAATGGAATACCCGCTGCTTTCAGAGCTCTATACATGGGCCGTGAAGGCTTTGCCCCATTTTCAGAATAATGCCGAAGAGGAGGCATATGTGGGCAGGATGGTTACTAAAGGGGGCATTACGGAAGCGATCATAACCGGCCTGACAAACGGGGCTTCTCTTGATACCGCCCTGCAAAGAGGAATTGACCGGACCAGAGAGATATCCGGTGAAATTCAGCAGTCAATAATGCAATCTGCTAAACAACCGCGGAGGAAATAAAAATACTTCCGCGACCGGTATACTCATCGGACAAAGCTGAATTTTCCCGGCTTTTATTGCAAATGACAGCGGAAACATCCTGGCCTTGTACGGAGTGTAATAGCCGGTCACGGGCTCAAGGCCTTTTTAAGAGCCTGCATATAATCTTGCGGATACTCACACTGCATTAAGCCTGACATAATGCAGACCCCATGCGCTCCGACGGAAAAAGGTTCCTTTATATTTAAGGGAGATATGCCTCCAATGGCATATACCGGAATCCCCGCCGACCGGCAAAGGGACTGCAGAGTGGAAAGCCCCCGGGGTGTGAGATCCTTCTTGCAGTCTGTTTCATAAATATGCCCAGCCATTAAACAGGTAGCTCCCAGATTCTGGGCCTCCTGCGCTTCCTCCACGGAGTGGACGGACGCGCCGATGTGCTCAAAGTGCTTTAAATGCTCCGCTGACTGCCGCAGCAAAGGCAGCGGCAGGTGTATGCTTTTGCAGCCCAGAAATTGTGCTTCGCGGATAAAGGTGTGTGCTATGAAACGGATATGCTTCTTTGCACAGAGCTTTATGACCTGGGCTGCAAGCTCCTGATATTCTGCGGGGGAAAGCTCTTTTTCCCGGAGCAGAATGGCTGAAGGTCCGGCTTCTGCAATCTGCTCCAGCCGGCGCAAAAAGTCTCCGCGGCAGAGTGTACGGTTTGTAACGGCGATTATTTCATATGAACACATAGTCATTCATCACGGGCTGCAAGCCCTTCTCCTTAATCGCCAGGCAGACTTCTTCCACCGAGCGGGTATCGGCTATTTCAAACTGGGCGTCACCCTTTTCGGAGGCACTATCCTGATGTCCACCAACATCTGTGCTGACGCCCGCAGAAATTTTGGTTGCCGCGATTCCAATCACATTATCCCGGAAACCGGCCCGTTCCCTTGTGGAAATGGTGATATTTGCAAAGGGCATAAACAGCCTGTAAGCACAGATGATCTGAAAAAGCTGCGCTTCATGAACATCTCCTGGAGTTATTGCGCTGTTGTTGACAATAGGGCGGAGGCGCGGGCAGGAAAAGGCGATTTCCGCCTGGGGGTATTTCCGCTGCAGCAGGTAGGCATGCATCCCGGTGGCAAAAGCATCCTTGCGGAAATCTCCCAGACCCAAAAGCGCAGCAAATCCCACACCGCGCATTCCGCCGAGTATAGCCCGTTCCTGGGCGTTGAAGCGGTATGGAAATACCCTTTTGTGTCCCATCAGGTGCAGAGTTTCGTATTTGACCGGGTCGTAGGTCTCCTGAAAAACCGTGACGAAATCCGCTCCGCATTCATGCAAATATTCATAATCTCCGGTATTCATGGGATATACCTCAAGGCCGACCATTTTGAAATATTTCCGTGCCAGTTTGCACATTTCACCTATGTAAGCCGGATCGGACATTTTATGGCTTTCTCCCGTCAAAATCAGGATTTCCTCCAAGCCGGTCCCGGCAATCGCCTGCATTTCCTTTTCAGCCTCTTCGACTGTCAGCCGCATTCTGCGGATGGGATTGTAACAGTTAAATCCGCAGTAAATACAGTAATTTTCGCAATAATTGGCAGCATAGAGCGGTGTAAACATAAAAACGGAATCGCCGAAATGCCGTCTGGTTTCCTCCCGGGCCCTACGGGCCATTTCTTCCAGAAGAGGGGCTGCCGCCGGAGATAGCAAAGCCGCAAAGTCCCCTGGAGTACGGGAGTCATTCTGCAAGGCCCTGCGTACATCCTGGGCTGTATAGCGTGTATAGTCATAGGTTTCCATCCGTGAAAGCACTTCCTCCATGACGGTGGAATTCTCCAATACCTCCATGTCAGGCAAGTATTTCATATGGTCGATCCTGTTCCTTACGTCAATTAATTCCTTCAATTGGTTCGCTTCCTTTATTCATAAAGTCAATTACGGTTGAAATCTTTTAAGCCAGAAATCCTGTCAGAGGGGAGGAGGCCTCGCCGCCGTGCTCCACGACACGCCCGAGACCGGAAAGATATGCCGCCCGGCCGGCTTCTATGGCGCTTTTGAAAGCGCCTGCCATGGCAGGGATATCTCCTGCGGTTGCAATGGCGGTGTTTGCCATAATGGCCGCTACGCCCAGTTCCATTGCCTCACAGGCTTGCGAAGGGCGGCCGATGCCCGCATCTACAATAATGGGGAGATCGATCTCGTTCACTAAAATTTTAATAAATTCCTTTGTACAGAGCCCTTTATTGGAGCCTATAGGCGAGGCAAGAGGCATGATTGCGGCAGCGCCTGCATTCACCAGGTCCCTGGCCACATTCAGATCCGGATACATATAGGGGAGGACTACAAAGCCTTCTTTTGAAAGTATTTCCGTTGCTTTGACAGTCTCATAATTATCCGGCAGCAAATATTTGGAGTCGCGGATGACTTCAATTTTTATAAAATCTCCGCAGCCCACCGCTCTGGCGAGCCGGGCAATGCGGACGGCCTCCCCGGCGTTCCTGGCTCCGGAGGTGTTGGGCAGCAGGGTGACTCCCTGGGGTATGTAGTCCAGAATGTTTTCAGCGCCGGTATTTGCACGCCTGACCGCCAGCGTGATGATCTGGGCCTGCGCATATTCCACCGCCGCCCGGATAAGGCTCAGATTATATTTACCGGAACCTAAAATAAAGCGGGAAGTAAATTCATGGCCTCCCAAAACCAGTTTATCTTTCTTATTTTCCATCTTCTATTCTCCTTTGCATATGTCTTCCTGATCTTTCTGGCATAAAAGCGGTCTTGAAACCGTATTTGCCATACGGGAGGAAGGTACGGGTACTCAGGGGGCAGCTGCCGCCGCCCATAAACTGTATTATTTCCACGGAATCTCCATCCTGCAGCCGTATTTGACCGTATTCTTCCCGGGAAATGATTTTTCCGTTATATTCTATTGCAATCCGCGCAGGAATATATCCCTCGCCGGCAAGATAATCGCTCAGGGTCATTTTTTCGGCATTGTCCGCCGGACACCCGTTTATCACTATCAAATGGATCACATCCTTTCCTTTTGCAACTAAAATTTATAACTAAAAAAGCCACACGAAAGTATACACCCATGGTGGTGTACCCCTTCGTGTGGCTTCACACTCTAAAATAAATTATAGGGATGAAAGCTTAACATGTCAAGTGAATACGCGGCAGTTTCATCATTCCCGGCAAAATAAAACCATTTCTGTTTGCGCGGATTTATTTTTTCTCAACGGGTATCCAGATCTCACTGACATATTTCTCATCGTTCATATTGCCTTCGTAGTATGCCTCTAGATCAATTCCTTGAATGGGCCTGTATTCCGAAGCCGGAAAAAATTCAGTATAGATACGGCGCCATAAAAACTGGATCGCCCGGGGCATAGCTCCGACGCAGCGGAAAATGGCCCATGTGTATCCGGGTATTTCTTTCACTGAATAGCCATCAGGTATTTCGCCGTTTTCACATATTGCGCCAATCAAATAGGAAAATTGACTTGTGTCAACGCCGTCACTGCCGCAGCATGCTCCGAAGATAACACTGCTGTTTTTAAAATTCAGAGACATTTTGTAAAGTGCATTCACCGTGCCGTCTTCATGACATTTGCTCCAGAACGCAGGAATATCATCCCTGACAAATTCATCCGATGCATTGAACATATGAAATTTTCCCACCACCTTGAATGCGGGTTTTTCTTCGATCCTGTAATCCATAATATTACCGCCCTCCAATGATATTTTGATTGACAGGCGGCTGAAGGATTTTAAGCCCGCTCCCGGCTCGCGCGCAGCCGAAGGAGTGATGCCGTGAAAGTGGGTGAAGGCTTTGGCAAAGCTGTCAGGCGAACTATAACCGTATTTGAGAGCGACATCGATTACTTTCTTATTGGCGGTCTGGCTCAGCTCGGCTCCAGCCAGTGTCAACCGCCTGCAGCGGATGTATTCGCCAAGAGAAAGATTGCACGTAATACTGAATATCCGCTGAAAATAAAAGCCCGACATACATGCCTTTGCAGCGACATCAGCATAATTGAGTTCTTCCGTCAGGTTTTCCTCAACATAGTCGATGGCTTTCTGCAATCCCGTTATCCAATCCATTTCATAGCCTCCCGTCTGTCAATATAGTATCAGGATGTACGGCAATTTTCCCGACATTGCCTGCCCGGCTTTGTCGGACTTCATCAGCCCGCCTGATTTTTTGTGGGAGAAATCAGATGAATATAGATGCCTGAGCCTTTTCGTGCCATAGGGAATCAGACTGTAAAATATAAGCTCAAAGCCACTGAATAAAAGCGGTTTTGTCCTCGGAATTATACCCGGCTTTTCTGTAGAAATTCAATGTATTTTCATTTTTACTTCCCGTCAGAAGCATGATTTTATAACAACCGTTATTAACCGCTGTTTGTTTTGCGTAGTTTAAAATATCAGTGGCATAGCCTTTGTTTCTGTGCAGTTCGTCCGTTATTACATTTTCGATCAGAGCATATGGCCGTTGACCGTGTGTCAGGTTTGGCACAATAATCAAAATGCAGGAAGATATTATTACGTCGTCAATCTTACCCATGATCACATAATGATTTTTATCGGACAAAATATTATCCCACAAGGAATACAATTTTGGATCAAAATCGGGCATTTCATTGTCATGCAATTGCGTATAGAGCATAAGTAAGTCCTTTAGATCACTTCTTGCCGCCGTGCAAATATCCATTGTTATGTTTAATTTGTTTTCCATATGCTTCACATCCATATATTATTTATATATAATTATATGGTATTTATTTCAAAAGTCCATATCCGGTTATAAGGAGTTACGTTATGAAAAAGACTGCTTCGATTATTGGTATTGTGCTTTGGTTTACAATGCTCACAACATTTGTTAGTACATCAGATGATTTTTACAGGCAGAAACATGCTCCAGATTGGGCGGCGAATATTGACACTATAGTGAGGGAGACAGGCGGCAATAGAAGTAGCAATGGAGAAGTGGCTCCATCACCTGTCCGAAATTTTGAATCATATTATAAAGATAATATGAACATCGAAAAAAGTAAGCTTTACGATATAAATAAAAAAATCAATAAAGATAAGATAAATGAGGAAAAGGCAGAACTTCAAACTGTAAGGCTTATGAAATATAAAGAATTTATTGAAATCCAAAAACTAAACCACAGTATTGCGGGATTATCCCCGGATAAACTGGTGTGGATTGTGCAGATATATTATCCGAATGGTCTGGAAACAATAAATCTGTCTCAATATAATGACGGTAATAAGAAAAATATTGCTATAAAAAATTTTTTGAGAACCGCAATATACGATGCTGAAACTGGTGATATAATAGGGGGTGAAGACGAATCACAGCAGTAATTCTCAAACTAAAAATTTATAAGTTGAAGTATGGCAGCATAAATTTTATAAATATCATTCCCATCCCATGCCCTGTGGTTGTTTTTTGAATTTGATCAATATAAAATATATAAATTTTACAAAAATCCTATTTCTTTCTTGCACTTATTTGTGAAAGTGCCTCGGTAATGGCTTCCTTTATCTCTTTTTTTTCGTCCGGCAAGTTATTTGACAACCATTGCAGGTGAGTTTTGGAACTGTTGTTTCCAGTTGCTCCAAGAGATTTTATTGCCTGCAGCTGAACGGCTTCATCGCTGTCTCTCAATAAGTTAATTAATATATTGGAAGCTTCATCATCGGATGAATTGCCGCAAGCAGCAGCTAAGGCTGTTTTAGTCTGGATATTGGCGTTATGAAGCTTTTTGCCGATTTTATCCCATTGATGTTTTTTAACCAAATGTTCCATCTGTTCTCCGTTTTGACCAAACATAGAAATCCTTCTTTCACTTTTTAAAGTTATTATGTATAATACTAATGGATATTAAACAAATAGTAGCACAATGTGTATTGTAAATCTAGTGCTACTATAAAGTTTACTCTATTCCTATCTGACTGTCAATAACGAAATGGGGATTAGCATATGAAAATACCGGATACCTTCAGTAATCAGCTTTTTACTTTTTTATTGCTGATACGTGAAAAAATCTATAAGCAGTTTGAAGGATCTTATAATGATAAATTGACGTCGCTGCAGTTTCATGTGGTCGCGACCCTTGGCATGTACGGAAGCATGACAATGTCCACCCTTGCAGAAATAATAGGCCTGCAGAAGCAATCTGCGACAAAGGTCGTCAATCAGCTTGTTCAGTTGAATTTTATTTGCCGTTTCCATGACGAATCAGACCGCCGTATTATTAAAGTAGATACTACACCGGAGGCGAAAGCATATCTTGATAAGTTTTCCATTGAGAACATGAAGCAGGTCAGCAAGTATTTCGAGTCATTGAGTGAAGATGAGTTTATTGAACTCCAAAAGGCGATTGAAACTGTCAACCGGATATTGCCTCATGTTTCAGTCAAAGACAAAAAACCTCTTTAATAATTTATACTCGACTGGCAATTGGAGGAGGCAATTTCACCGCAATAATATTTTTGTAGTCTTCAAGAGTTTGCCGGTTGTGGATATTTAACATCATATACTTGCCTAATTTCATATAATCACCTGCCGAACGGTATAAATCGGCGGTTTGTTTGCTTAATAACGGCAGTCTTTCTTCCATCACAGGATCAAGTTTATAACTGATGACCACCATTACATCAAAAGCATTTTTCTGGGGATATAATGTACCAAATGCCTGTCCGCTTTTTTGATATTTTATATTCCATCCGGGTTTCATACCGCAACCGCTGTATGTTAATTTGGATTTTGTCTTATATGTGGTTTCAATGTAATCAATAAGCGACAGCCACAGTTCCCTGGCTTCACCCATATAATCTGCAATTTCATCCATCGTAGGTTTTATATCACTGGGATAAAGCTTATGCCAGTCCATACATCATCACTCCTTTATTTTGCCGGCGTTATACGCAGCAGAGGATTTCATTTCCCATCTATGGGAAGCAGCAGCTGTAGAGAGTCAGAGCCAATAAAATGGAAAAAAATAACTATTATCCAGTATATCACAAAAATTGTAAAATAAAAAGACTGAAGAGCGAGAGAATTCAATATTGGTTTAATTAAGTTACCAAAGAAACGGGGTTGACAAATATAAAAATCTCAGTTATTATTAGAATGAACGTTCGGTTTAGAGTATTGGAGGCACATTATGTTTGATGGTTATAATAATGTACAGAAGGCGGTATTTGAAGCAACGCTCCGGCTTATCAGCCAGAAGGAACTGCAGGCTACGTCCATGTCATTGATTTCTAAAGAGTCCGGCATTTCCACCGGAAGCATATATTATTATTTTCAGAGCAAGGAAGAAATCGTTAACGAATTGTATTTGGCGGTTGTCAAAGACTGTACAAAGGCAGTGCTAAAGGATTTTCATACGGAGGCGCCCATCCGGACACGTTTTGAACAGGCATGGGAGCATTTGATTCACATCAGTATGGAAAATCCGGAAAGCTTTCAATTCATGGAGCAATACTCTTTTTCTTCCTATATTGAAAGTGAAACAAGAAAAAAGGCTGCGGAGGCGAATTGGTGCGGACCACTTGCCACGCTTTACAAGGAAGCGGTTCAAAGTGATCTGTTTATTGATCTGGACCCTCAGTTGATGGTTCAAATGCACTATGGATCTGTGGTTTACCTTATTAAAGCGTATTTTCAAAATTCCATCTCTCTTACTGATGATTTGATTAAAAAGGTTATCACTTCATGCTGGAATTCTGTAAGTAAGCAGAGCGCCTGATTTTTCCGGAAGCTTAAAGGGAAAAAAATTTTAGCGATATTAGAATGAACGTTCACTTGGGAAGCCCGGCATAAATGAGAATAAATCAATGAGGTGGAAATACGGCAGTACAAATATTATCTAATGGATGATATAAAGCGATTGGGGATCTTAAAAATCTGATATGGAAAGGAGGCTCTTTAAAATGGAAAATGCTAATTGCAGCTGCCCTCATATGGCGTGTCACATGCATGGCGATTGTAAACAATGTATGGAGTTTCACAAAGGAAAACCTTATTGCAAGGTGGGCGACTTGAAGAAAGCTCAAATGCGGGTGGTCTTCAATGTTTACGATACCGTACAGGGAATCAGGAAAAAGGCGAAAGTCAAAACAAAAACCAAGTAAGAAAGCTTAAATTATTTTATTAAAATAAAACATTTAATTAAACAGGAGGTAATTGATATGAAAGACAAAATTGCATTAGTAACAGGGTCTACAAGCGGAATCGGTAAGGCGACAGCCCAGTTGCTGTCCAAACGTGGGGCTAAGGTAATTATAGGGGCAAGACGCGAAGAACAGGGAAAGCTGGTAGTTGATGAGATCAATTCGGCCGGAGGTTTCGCCGAATTCATTAAACTTGATGTAACGGATGAGAATAATGTCAAGGAGGTTATCAATAGGATTACGGATAAATACGGGAAACTTGATTTTGCTGTAAACAACGCCGGTACGGCACAATACCCCGTGCCCATTATAAATACTGAAGCGGAAAACTTTCAGAAATTGCTTCAGGTGAATGTAATCGGTGTGTTTCTGAGTCTGAAATATGAAATACAGGCCATGATAAACAGCGGCGGCGGAGCTATTGTCAATACTTCCTCCATAAATGGTCTGAAGTCCGGAGCCGGTTCAGCGCCTTACAGCGCAACAAAACATGCCGTACAGGCAATGACCCAGTCTGCGGCTCTGGAGGGGGCCGGCTATAATATAAGAGTCAACGCGGTCGCTCCCGGGCCGACTCATTCGGAAATCACCGCGGCAATAAATGAAATACAGCGGAAAGCTCTCAGTGACATGATTCCGATAAAACGAATGGGGAATGCGGACGAAGTAGCGAATGGAATTGCCTGGCTTTTATCAGATGAGGCTTCATTCGTGACAGGTTCAACCTTAATTATGGACGGCGGAATGCATCTGAATATCTAAAACAGAAGTTCAATGCTGAAAAGGAGCTCGATTTATGGAAGTTATGGAATGGCATCAGGAAACAGTTGGGAAGAAGGTAGTTGACGCCCTGATAAAAAACGATTTTGACGCGGTATATGTGTCAACGGAAGAAGAAGCGGCAGATATTATTATGAAACATGTAAGCCCGGAATCTACCGTGGGTTTTGGCGGTTCAATGACTGTCAAGAATATGGGCATACAGGATAAAGTCCGGGCTGTTGGGGCAAAGGTTCTTGATCACGGCGAAGCTCAAAGCCGCGAGCAGGTTATAGCAATTGCAAAGGAGGAAATGTTCAGCGATCTGTACTTGTGCAGCAGTAATGCGGTCACATTGGACGGAGCCCTTGTCAATGTTGATGCTATGGGGAATAGAGTGGCTGCCTTGAGCTTTGGGCCCAAAAAGGTTATTATTGTCGTAAGCGTCGATAAAGTCTGTAAGGATGAAGCCGCCGCATTCGAAAGGTTAAAAACCCACGCAGCGCCCATGAATAATAAAAGGCTAGAAAGGCCGGAGATATCCAATCCATGCTTAAAGACCGGCGTATGTGTGAACTGCCAATCAAAAACCAGGTTGTGCAGAGTATATTCTGTAATGCGGCGAAACCCCAGCGCTGTGGATATAACGGTAATTGTTGTGGGCAGTAAATGCGGGTTTTAACAAATATATGGGAGACTTTTGAGAACCTCTTATAAAGGTCTGAGATTCTAAGGTCCGAATCCATCTTTTCATAAAATAAAAGGCATCTACATAAAGGTAGGTGCCTTTTATACATCTGATATTAAAATCAAAGTATACGGGGATAGATTCTATCTTGCAAGTATCTATTGCAATGACAACTAATGAATTTACCAGATTCTAATTCATAATCAAAAGTTATTATGAATTCTCTTCATGCTGTCCATGAAGAGGAACAACAGCCAGTGTCATTCCAAGTGGACGCAGTAGCTTTAAAATCGTAGTAAGTTGAGGGTCCATACGGTTATTTTCAAGCCTGGCAATGAAAGTTTGCTTTACTCCACTTATGGCCTCCAGTTCAGATTGGGTAAGTCCTTTTTCTTTGCGGGCCTCCAGTATCTGTCCTATGATTTTGATTTTAAGATCTATTTCATCCCGATCTTCCTTGGTCAATGCATCCAGATTATTATAAATATCTTCCCATTTTCTTGTCTTGACTGCCATATCATTTACTCCTTTCCAGAAAATCTATCATGTTCCGTTTTGCCTGGTCGATTTTCTCTTTGTGGTGTTTTTTGCGTTTTTTTCACAAAATGGTGAAGCAAAATAAATTTGTTATCTTTCCAATAAGCGAATAATATCCGATCCTTCATTGGACGGAGTTCCCAAATATCATCAGAAATATGTTTTGTGGATGGTAACCCTGCCCTGGTGCCATATGTTCTTAAAAGCTGCAAATACTCGGATATTTTTTTCAATCTTACCCGGTATCCTTTACTAATTCGAGCTTTAACATTAAGTGCTTCCAAGAAGTCGGCAACAGGCGCATTATCGTTCTTATCCTCGTAAATTTCGATCTCATACATATTTTTCCCTCTTATCATTATAATATAACTAATTCGTTCTATTTGTCAAACTTTTATTATCGTTTTTACTATTTTGGAGAAACTTGCACAGTCTTATGGAATGTATAAAGCGTAATTTGTTTTATTAAACACTTGGGATATGAAGACTATATTTTGACACATAAATAATCTTGATGAATAGATGTATAAAAATAAACAATGAAATATTTTCAACCGCATCATAGGATTTGTTAGAAATAGACCTACTGTTAGAAGATTGTTAGAAAATTACAAGAAATGGGAATTACCATAAAATGATAATCCCCAAAACCCTTGCTAATGGCGGAGAGAGAGAGATTCGAACTCTCGGAGGCGGTTAAACCTCACACGATTTCCAGTCGTGCGCCTTAGACCAGCTCAGCCATCTCTCCACATAAAATATTCAGTTCGGCTTTTAAGCCGCTTTTATATTTTACATTACGTCATATTACTTGTCAACGATTAAGTATTAAATATACGTTTCTCTTAAATGAAAAAGTAAATTATACGTTTCCGTTGCATAAAAGCCCGGCTGACAAAGCAAATGCCGCTCTATAGTTCAAAAACAGCTGCATTCAATCTTTCAAAGTCACAGGTTTTAATATTGCAAACTCATACCTGCTGGCGCGAGAGGCATAACATTCCTTTGCAAGCATGAATTAACAGTGTAAAACTCACTCGTACGGTATACAATACAAGTATGAAATACCCTTAACAATAAATTAAGCTGGCGGTCACGCCAGCTATTTTTTTATGCGTGTGCCGGAATTTCCTTAGCACAATTATAGAACCAAAAATATTACAGCCAGGAAAGAGGCACAGCGTGATCAGAAACGGTCGCACCGCGAAAAAGCGGTTTTGCCATCTTTGTTCTGTGTATGACAAGAGCTGCCATGACACGTTACTTTTTAATAGAAACAATTCTGACAGAAAAAACTTGCCCATACTTGAACCCTATATTTTTGAATGCCTGGGAATTCCGCCGAGCTCCAGTTTGTTGCCGTTGAATAGCTCATGGCAGCTTTCAAAAATACTTTCCTGCGAGATCCTTCTGATTTCATTTATTTCTTCCAGATTCTTGTTCAGGCAATCCTTAACATCGTAGTCCAGGTTTTTGGTTTTGTTTATTATATCCATAGCCTTGTCCAGAGACATGGCACGCCTGTAAGGCCTCTCTTCTGTCAGGGCCGTAAACATGTCGCTTACGGCAAGGATCCTGGAACCCAGATCCAGCCGGTCGGATCCAAGTCCGAAGGGATATCCGGTACCATCCAGTTTTTCATGGTGAAAGGCCGCCCAGTCGCGTACCTTGTCCAGCCCGGGCATGGCGTCGATGATCCTGTATGTATGGTAAGTATGAGCTTTAATTGAATTGTACTCATGGTGGTCCAGCGGCCCCTGCTTTTCCAGTATACTTTCGGGGATGGCCAGCTTTCCTATGTCGTGCATCAGGCCTGCCGACTGCATCAAATTGCAATCATCCGGGGTAAACCCGAGCTTGGAGGCCAGAGAGCTTGCACTTGTGGCGACTCCTATGGAATGGGTGGCGGTAAACTGGCTTCTGAAATCTATTATCCTGTGGGCTATATTTGAATACTCCAGCAGGCTTTGACTGGTAAGCAGCACTTTGTAAGACGACATTTCCTTTTTGATCAATTCATCCAGGTATGGGTTAACTATGTCAAACCAGAAATATGGCTTGGAAACAAGACAGTTAAAAGCATCAACGGCTTCGGGCATGAACATGGTGCCCTTTCCGCCGTCAATCATTTCCTTGATATATTTCCGCTGGTTCAGGATCTCCGTATTGCGGTCGATCAAAATATCAATTCTGTCCGCAAGGTGAAGAACATAGCTGCTTTTGGGTATTTGATAGGCATCCAGGTGGCCGGAGAACTGCTCTTCCCAAAATATATGGTGAAATTTTATGATCTCCGCGGCAACCTTTAATTCTCTGGCTTCGTTGAGAATAAACCAGCCCTTATATCCATGGGAATGTCTCTCCAGTATGGAATTTCCAAATTCAAACTCATAAACCGAGCTTCTTTCAAATAAATTAACGGCGCCGCAATCATGCAGCAGCCCGGCCAGGACAAGATCCTTAATTTCCGTCTCCGAGAAATTCATTTGCTTTGCGAGATTATATGCAATGTAGGCAACTCTTTTATGATGGTTTGTTATATTTGGATCAATCAAATCGATTGCGCTTGATAATGAAAGGATAATGTCAATTATCGGTATCTGCAGGTTCAATAAATTTCACCTTCTGTCTGTTTAAATTTTTTGTAGAAAAAAATGGTATATTCTTATAAAAATATTTTACTATAAATCCGGATTAAAATGAATAATTATTTATTTATAACAAAAAACCTTATATTTCTTCCGTGACGGCGGCAGAAAGTCCTGCAAAATGACAATCCGGTGGATGTGGCAGGAAATAATATTGTATAATAATAGCAGATAACTTATTGAAAAAATAGGAAAGGCAGTAAAAAAACAAGAGAGATAAGATAGGATAAATAAAGATAAGAAAACAAGCAGATAAAAAGATAGAGAAATAAAAGGGTATAGGGTATAAAATATATAAATATTTTAAATATTCAGATTATCGGAGGAAGAGCTCGTTAGCCCATCCGGGAATGGAGATATAATGCTGAAAATAAGTAATCTGTCAAAGACTTATAGAAATGGGAAAAAGGCGGTGGACAATCTGTCGCTGGATATCGGCGGCGGAGATATTTACGGCTTCATAGGGCACAATGGGGCCGGAAAAACCACCACGTTGAAATGCATCACGGGAATTCTGGAATTTACGGAAGGCGATATAACGGTAGGCGGCAAGTCGATCAGAACCGAGCCTATAGAATGTAAAAGGCAGATAGCCTACATTCCGGATAATCCTGATCTGTACGAAAATATGACGGGGATACAGTATTTGAATTTCATTGCAGATGTTTTCTCCATAGAGAGGGCTGAAAGAGAAGCGGAAATAGAAAAATACGCCGGTATGCTGGAGCTTACCGCAAGTCTCGGGGATCTTATTTCTTCGTATTCCCATGGAATGAAGCAAAAGCTGGCCATAATTTCAGCGCTGATACACAAGCCAAGGATGTTTATTATGGATGAACCATTTGTAGGGCTTGACCCAAAGGCCGCCCATACTCTTAAGGAGATCATGAAGGAGCAGTGCCGGAACGGTTGTGCCATATTTTTCTCCACTCATGTGCTGGAGGTGGCCGAAAAGCTATGCAACAAAATAGCGATTATTAAGGACGGAAAACTGGTTGCCAGTGGAGAGACCTCTGTAGTCAAGGGAAACAGCTCGCTGGAGCAATTATTTTTGGAGTTGATCGACAATGAATAGTTTATTGACACTTATAAAAGCCAACATAATAAATTCCTGGGGAATAAATAAAGTTCTGAAATCAAAATCAAAGGGCGAGAAGATAAAGGCCGCGTTGCTTGGGATCGTAATAGTATACGCCTTTTGTATGCTGTTTTTGACCATGTTTATATTAAACTATCCGCTGGCCCAGGTCCTTAAAAAAATGGACGCTCTGGAGGTTCTGCTCAGCAGCTCGGTTTTGTCCGCGACACTTATGTCAATCATGGTCAGCATTTACAAGATACCCGGATACCTTTTTTCTTTCAGGGATTTCGACCTTTTGATGTCCCTGCCACTGAAACCTTCGTCCATACTTACCGGAAAGCTTATATTTATTTATCTGTCCAACCTGATGATTGCGGTAATGGTGAGTGTGCCTCCGGTGATTGTATATGGGCTTGAGACCTCGGCAGGAGTGCCGTACTATGCATTTGCTGTCATTGTCACGTTTTTTCTGCCGCTGGTCCCCATATCCATAGGAGCGATTTTTGCATATTTTCTTGGAAGAATATCCTCCAGATTCCGGTCAACCAATGTTTTTCTGATAATAGGCTCGCTTTTGCTGTGCGTGCTTGTAATAGTGGGCTCAACGGCAATAGGCCAGATAAGGACAGAACAGATCCAAAGCGCTGTCCCGGTTTTCACAGGCTTGAATAACATTCTCTTCTGGACTGGCTTTTATATAAATGCCTTAAAAAATGTAAATATATTGTATCTGCTGGCTTTTGTATTGTTCAGCATACTGGTGTTTACGGTATTTACAGCCATAATGGCAAAGGGTTTCAAGACGATAAATGCAAGGATGTCTGAAAAATACAAGGCTTCAAACTATAAAATGACAAGGCTCAAGGTCTCGGCGCCTTTAAAAGCGCTTTATCTGAAGGAGTTGAAATTTTATTTTTCCTCCTTTATATATGTGACAAATACGGCAATAGGTGTTTTGATGATGACGGTTTTCACTCTGGCGGCAGCTATTTTCGGCCGGGAAACTGTGGCAGAGGTCATGGAGATACCTATGGCCGGAGAATTTATAACACCTATAATAGTCGCAGTATTTGCGTTTTGCACGGGTCTCACACTTATAACCGCTTCATCCATATCCCTTGAAGGGAAAAATTTATGGATCGTTAAATCACTTCCCATAAGCATAAAAAATATTCTCCGGAGCAAAGTTCTTGTAAATCTGACGCTTACAGCTCCGGCAGTGCTTATCAATACGGTAATTGCGGCAATTGCATTCGGACTCCAGGCGGGAACGGCAGCTGCTATCCTGGTGGTATCACTTCTTTATTGCCTGTTCCCGGCAGTTGCGGGGCTTATGGTGAATCTGTATTTCCCAAAGCTGGAATGGACCACCCATACGGCGGTAGTAAAGCAAAGCGCCAGCGTGATCCTGAGCATGGTGATAAGTTTTATTTCCATAATAATCCCTGCGGTTTTGTTTATATTGATAAAGCCGGCGGGGGTCAACGGATTTTTATGGATACTCTCCGTTGCTTTGGCGGCAGCTGATATAATTATGATTAAAATATTAAACACCGCAGGCCTCAGGAAATTTACCGGGCTATAAAAATATTCCCCATGATTTGCAGCGTATATGAAGTAAAGTATTTGAAAAAAGAATATTTATTTTTTGCAGGAGGTTGTGAAATTAATTGTTTATTTTACTGTATATAGTGTGACCGGTTGAATGTGTGAAGCGGTTTACTGCTCATTTCTATCAAAAAGGTTTGTCAACCGGAGGCTTCTGGCCGAATACACAGACTTTTACATCAGGGCTTGTGACCGTATTTTGGATTACAGGCCTTAATTTATCTTGACTAAATTGTTATATATGTATATACTGTATATGTAACAAGTATAACAGTAAGGACAGGAGAAGCCGGAGAAACAGAATTCAAGAATAAAGTAAGATAATTCACCGCATGGCCGGGAAGAAAGCAGATTTTCGGCCCGAGAATATGGGAATCCAGAGATCGGAAACAGAATACCGGGAATTAAAAATCGGGAATCGGAAACTTTGGAAACTGAGGGTAAAGAATCAAAGATTGATATAGAGTATGAATATTTTGGGAGGATTCAGTGAAAATAATAATTTCGAATACATCGGGCGTTCCCATCTATGAACAGATTAAAGAGCAGATAAAAAGCGCCATATTATCCGGAGAAATTGAGGAAAACCAACTGCTGCCGTCTCTGAGACAGCTGGCCAGAGACCTTAAAATAAGCGTGCTTACCACAACGCGGGCATATACCGAGCTTGAACAGGAGGGCTTTGTTACAAATGTCCAGGGAAAAGGGTGCTATGTGATGGGAAGAGGCTCCGAGCTTATCCGGGAACAATTGCTGCGTGAAATTGAGGATAATCTTTCGGCAGCAATAAAGTCTGCCGGAAGGGCTGGAGTATCTGCCGGAGAATTGGTCAAAATGTTAAAAATACTTATGGAGGATGAGGAGATATGACTAATGCATTGGAAATCCAGAACCTGTGCAAGCATTATGACAGCTTTGACTTGAAAAATATAAGCTTTTCATTGCCGAAGGGCTACATTATGGGACTTATCGGACCTAACGGCGCCGGAAAGACCACAACCATCAGGCTCATGCTGAATATGCTCAGAAAATCCGAGGGGGATATAAAGATTTTAGATTTGGACAGCGTTCGGGATCAGAGTACAATTAAAGAAAATATAGGGGCGGTATTCGATTCAAATTATTTTGTTCAGGACTGGACGGTCAAAGAGGTGGAAAAAGCAATAGGCGTTTTTTACAGCACCTGGGACAGCGGGAAGTACGAGGAAATGACAAAAAGATTTGGGCTCAATCCGGATAAAAAGGTGAAGGAGCTCTCCCGGGGAATGCAGATGAAGCTCATGGTTTGCTGTGCTTTTTCCCACGACGCAAAGCTTTTGATACTGGATGAACCTACAAGCGGACTTGATCCGGTAGCCAGGGATGAACTGCTGGATATACTTTCAGAGTTTATCGGAGACGGGGAGAGAAGCGTTTTATTTTCTACACACATAACCTCGGACCTGGATAAAATAGCGGATTACATCACTTTCATCAATAACGGGACAATGATTTATACAGGAACAAAGGATGAGTTCGTTGAAGGCTTCAGGATCGTAAAAGGCGGAATAGATGATCTGTCAAAGGAACTGGAAAATAAAATAATCGGTATCAGAAAGTATTCCACAGGCTTTGAAGGGCTGATAAAAACAGAAAATGTTCATGGCTCTGCCGGTCTGAAATTTGAACCTGTTTCCATAGACGATATTATAGTATTTATTGGCAAGGGTGCGAATTAGCCCGAAGGGAACTGGGAATTTTTGAAAACCGCACCCACGTGGCTATTCTTTGGGTGATGTGATAAAAACAAATTATTAATAGATTTTATAAATAAGGAAAATTGGAACGGGCAATGAACTGGATTTATCCTGTAAAAGCTTTTAAGTTTTTAACAAAGGCCTTGAAAAGCTTTTTGATTACAGGATATAGCGATTCATCAGTCCGTTCCGGAAATGGAGATAAAATGAGTAATGTGTTAAAGCTGATCAAACTGGACAGGTCGCTTGTAAAACCATACAATAGATATTTTTTAATAATATTTATAATGCCTTTGCTTGTAATATACAGTTTTAAGGATTTTGCAATGGGGGTTTCATTTTATATGATTATGGGAGCGACGACCTGCAGCTATACATTTTCGGTAGCTGAGAAAAATGATATTAACAGGCTTTATGGTCTGCTTCCGGTCACAAAGAAAGACATTGTAACGGCAAGATATTTATTTACGGCGTTAATGGGTGTGATAATTGCAGCTGTGGCAATAGTATCGAATGCGGTCTTGCTGACAGTATTCGAAGTTCCTTTTACCACCGGTCAGGTCCTGTCCGGAATCGGTTCTGCTCTGGTTATTTACTTTCTGTTCACCGCAGTGCAATTACCCGGATATTTTAAGTTTGGCGCCATCAAAGGGAGATTTTTTGCATTTATCCCATTGATAGGATTATTTTTTTTAGGGTGGGTATCTCAAGGTCTGGCGTCCATTGTAGATACAGATAAGTATTCACTGGCTATTTTAAATAGCCCTTCAGGAATGCTCATATGCATGATATTGCTTTGCGTGGTCATATACGGAATATCTCTGGGCATAACAAATAAGATTTATGGCAGGATGGAATTGTAAAAGTGTAAAAGTGTAAAAGTGGTGTAAAAGTGGAAAAATAAAATGCTTGAAACCGCATGCATTTCCGTGTAAAATATATATGCTGCAAAAAAATAAGCTTTATGGATTTTTAATTGCAGCTGACATGGAGAGGTATCGAAGAGGTCATAACGGGGCTGACTCGAAATCAAATCGCTCAAAGGCTCGACTGCAAAGTACAAACCCGCATGAAATCAGGCTTTGTTAGCGCCGGATGAATGAAAATTTTTCGCAAATGCTAACATTTTGCTAACAGTTTTCTAAAAAGCGTTTTTCCGCTTAGGCGGTTAAATATATATGGAAGAGTATCGAAGTGGTTGTAACGGCCCTGACTCGAAATCAGGTTGTCGCGCAAGCGGCACGAGGGTTCGAATCCCTCCTCTTCCGCCAGAAAAAGGCATACTTTCCGCCAAGGGGAAGGTATGTCTTTTTTTATGTAAATAAATGTGATAATATAGTTTCAAAGATTATTTTAAAACTCAGATAATCAAAAATGCTTAGACCGTTTTGGACTGCGGATTATTTATATAACTAGAGGCTGAAAAATGCTTAATAAAATAGGAACACAAGAAATAGAAACAAAAAGACTACTACTAAGACGAATGAAGGTTTCCGATTCGGAAGATATGTTTAATAATTGGGCTTCCGACCCTTGTGTATCCAAATTCTATTCTTGGGAACCTCATAAAAATATATTCGAAACAGAACAGATAATAAAGACATGGGTAGCTCAATATGACGACCCTCTGTGCTTTCATTGGATTATAATTGACAAAGAAACACAAAAAGCTATAGGCACCTTCTATATTAATCACATTAACGAAGAAAACTGCACTGGAGCAATCAACTGTATTTTGGCTCAACAGGTTTGGGGAAAAGGATTAGCAACAGAGATTACGCAATCTGTAATTTCTTATTGTTTTGAAAAGGTAAACTTTAAGAAAATTTTTTCTCATCATCATGAAAATAATATTGGTTCAGGCAAGGCATTGGTTAAAGCGGGACTTCATTTCACAGACAAAAGCTATCACACATATGAAGACAGCCCAAGCATTAACGGGAATTATCTCCACTACATTATTGAAAACAACAACGCAAAATGAGCATGTGAAGCCGACAAATATTATAGGCCGAACGGCAAAATTTTATTTGCATCATTTTTCCAGAGGAACAGACAAATTTCGACAAAAAGTTCGTCTGTTCCTTTTTGTTTTCTAATAAGCTATAATAGCATTAAATTACTTTTATATAACACATGGGTAACAGGAATTTGTTATACAGTTTAGGTGTTGGTATATATTGCATAATCAAATTAGGGAGGTAACATAGGAATGAATCTAAATTTCAGACAATGTATGTCGGATGACATTTATACGCTTCGTGACTTTTCTTACAGAACGTATAACGAAACCTTCGCCCACATGAACACACCATCAAATATGAAAGCCTATTTAGAGCAATCTTTTAATATAAATAAACTGCATGGTGAATTATCGGATAACAATTCATTATTTTATTTTCTTTACGCTGATGGAGAATTGGCAGGCTACTTAAAATTAAATGAATCCCCATCACAAACTGATATAAATGATATACAATCATTAGAAATTGAAAGAATATACGTAGCAAAAGAATTTCAAGGCAAAGGTTTAGGAAGCGTTTTAATGAACGAGGCTATCGATATAGCGAATATGAAAAAAAAATTATACGTATGGCTTGGTGTCTGGGAGAAAAACGATAAGGCTATTTTGTTTTATAAAAAGAATGGATTTTTTAAAATTGGCACACATTCTTTTTTCATGGGAGAAGAAGAACAAACAGATTTTGTAATACGTAAAAACTTATAACTATTCTTTTCGAGTATGATTGAAAAACTCATAAACTCGCAATTTGCTCAATAAGATTATGAGCAGTTTGGCTGGCATCTATATTTACCTAACTTCTCACCAAAAAACAAAGCAAAAGGACTCGAACCCTCGTGGTTCGAGTCCTTTTGCTTTAGCCGTCATGATAACCTTTAATCTCTATAAAAACATTCGTTGAAAATATGACATGCTTTCGTCTGGTTTTATATGTTATCGGATTTCTGGTTACGGATTCAAAAATTCCCGCAAGACGGCAGCGGTTGCTCGCCCGGCCAATTTTGAGCGTTCTTCAATTGATTCTTTTCCACGATGACTGGTTACTCCCGAAAAACCGGAGATCATATAAGTCAGCGCCATGTCAATGCCGGGAATTGATTTGATTTCAGGCCGCTCCTTATAGATTGATCTGCGTAACGATTCAAGAATAATATTGAGCAAAAGCCCCCCACGGCTACTGGTCATGAGAAACCTCGCATTCGGGAGCTCCCGAAAGTTATAGTTGAGCCTGAGTATGAACTCTCCGGGGTCATCAAAAAAGAGATGGGTATATTCTATCTCTTCAGTAAGACTTTTGACAAATTCATCCTCGATTTCTTCAATTAGCGCATTGATATTGTCGTAATGCGAATAAAAAGTGGCCTTATTAATCAATGCCTGATCACAGAGTTCTTTTACCGTTATCTGCTCCAAAGGCTTATTTTTTGCAAGCTCCATAATCGCCGAACGTATTTCTCTTAATGTTTTCTTTACGCGCAAATCCATAACGACACCTTCATACCAATAACCGACGATTTTTTGGAATCGTTGGTTATTCTACTTTTCAAGATTGTTGTTGGTTGATATTGTACCTGTCTCGAATTATAATACCAATTGTATTGATAGTCAACTGATAGTTCATTATGCGTCTCGGAATTAAGCAAGACACTCAGGGAACAATATTAACTATCAATTCCTGATATTAAGTAAAGTCAAAGCAGGAGGATGAATATGAGCAAAAAGAAATTTGAAGATAACTTTGTCCAACAGGCCGATGCGGTGACGGAGAATGGGGCCGCGAGTGCGGAGCCTAAGCAGAAACGCCGCCGTCGACCGCTGCGCATCATGCTGATCGTGCTCTGCTGCATTGCCGGGGTGATTGCGATTGTCCTCGGCGGGCTCACTATCTCGACCGCAGTCGCCCGGGCAAATCAGAATACGATGCTGGCGGACGGCATCAACCTCGACAAGCCCCTCCCTGCCAAACCTGCCCCAGTGGGCGAAGGGCCGACGAACGGCGCGACGACGCGCGGCGGCTTCGCCGTGACCGGCCCGATCACCGGCGGCTCGCGCGGTACGCCTTTCGCGGCATACTACGGCGACATTAGCGGGGTCGGGTACACCGAGGACGAGTACTTTCTCTCAGGCGTCGCGCAGCACTATGTCCCGGCCGGAGAGCTCACCAAAGACGGTAAGTGGACGCTTGAGTCGGGAAGCCCCGCGCCTTACACGACGCGCATCCTCGTCCGTCGGCCGACCGATCCGGCCAAGTTCAACGGAACCGTCATCGTCGAATGGGCGAACGTGAGCGGCGGTTACGACTTCTCGGGCGGCGACCCGGAGAGCATCTACCAGAGCGGCTTTGCCTACGTCCTGGTGTCGGCCCAACCGATCAGTATCACCGGCTTCGCCGAGGACCCGAAAGGCCTCAAGACTTGGGACCCAGAGCGATACGGCACGCTTAACATCCCCGACGAAGGCCTCTCCTACGACGTCTTCACTCAGGCCGCCAAAGCCGTGGGTCCGGACCGCGCCGGTGAAGGCGTTGACCCGATGGACGGGCTGGCGGTGAAACACCTGATTGGTGTTGGCGTATCGCAATCCGGCAGCCGAATCCTTGGTTATGCCAATGGCGTACAGCCACTTGAGGAAACATTTGACGCCCTGATGCCTACACTTGACGCTGGCCATGGGTCGGATTTTCAGGAAGCTGATGCTCATGCGGTCAAAGGTGGTGGCAGTCGGGATGTCACAACAAAAGTTCGTGACGACTTACAAGTGCCGGTGCTTGCTATGACCACCCAGAGTGAGGCTGCTTTCTACTTTGGTATACGTCAGCCGGATAGCAATGTCTTCCGTTCGTGGGAGGTTGCAGGTGCTCCGCATTTTCCATCCGAACTGATGGGTGTCGTTGCCGGCAAGGCTGAACGAGACGGCATGGTGTCGTCAATAGGAGGCCTCATGAATCGGGCAAAAGATGTGGATTGGGCCCCAGTACTCGAAGCAGCTTACGTTCAAGTGAACGACTGGATTCAGGGCGAGTCTACCCCGCCGAGGTTCCCGCCGCTGCAGGTCTCGCTGCTGCGATTCACCTACAGCAACGATAAGTACGGTAACGTGCACGGCGGTGTTCGCCTGCCCGAGCTCACGGTGCCGACCGCGACCTATGATGTGAGCCTTTTCAGCGGCCTGCTTGGTAAGACGACCCCGTTCGAGCATGATCGGCTCGCCAAGCTCTATCCGACGCACGAGGACTACGTCGCCAAAGTGACTGCTGCAGCGCAGCAGTCCGAGAAGGATGGCATTCTGCTTCCATTCCGCGTGCAGCAATATATTGATGAAGCGAAAGCAGCCGACATCCCATAATCTGAACGACGGTTGATGATTTGAACATTTTTTCTGGAATGTCCAAATATCAGCCATCGTTTTCTGGGCAAAAGAAGATTTACCGAAAGAAGTCGAACACCAACGTTGATCTTGGCATCTATATTTACCTAACTTCTCATTTTCGGGCCTTTGAGGCTCCTGAAGAAGGGTCTGTCAACCGACAGACCCTTTACCTTTTTATATGAAAATGATTGAATTGTTAACAGTTAAGAATTGCCCAATCTATGTAATATCAAGGCCGATGCCGATTACATATTTGAAAGTGTTAGTGTTTTGGATAAAGTGCTCTCTTGACCCTTGTCCTGATAGGCTTCTATGATATCCCGATGCTTCTGCGATGGCCGTGCAATCCGCTGACCATAGTAACTGGCGAGATATTCAGCCAGTGATCCTTTGGAAATAAGATTCTTGCCATAATAATTCACAGCTCGTATTTTTCCATCCACCACCCAGTTGTTGATGGTGGTGTCATTATAGCCTGTCAGCTCTGCCGCCTGTTTGGTGGTCAGCATATCCGGCTTGTCCGCCCATTCCTCCATCAGAAAAGAAAAAAACTCTTCCGGCTCTGTGTTCGGCAACGAAATATTATGCAGCGTATTGTTACTAAAAGCACCAACAGGGATGACATCATCCAATTCTCCTGTATCTTGTCGCTGGAGGAAATCGACGACATCGCTGCGTCGTATCTGAAAGCGGCGGGTCTGCTTGCCCGAATCCTCACAAGGGATGACTCTATTTTCAAGCAACCATTTTGCCTTTCGCTTGCTGATATGTGCTACTGCCCGAAACTGCTCCAATGAGAGCCAGTCCGGGCAGTCCTTTAATATCGCTATATAATCCCTCGTGCAGCGACATGCCGGCCGCGTTTCCCCGCCCGCCAAAATGCCCGGCCCCACATGGCGGGCCGGGCATTTTATCGTGCTGTTGTCGGGGCGGTATAACGCACTAGACCTTGCGCCCGGTCGAGCTGCAAGGTCGTGCGGCCGGGGGCACCCCGGCTCCCCGTTCGGCGGCTTCGCTTTGCCAGTAAAAAAGGCGCTCCCTGCGCCTTTTTTACTGCCTTCGCTTCGCCGCGGTTTTTGCCGCCGCCCGATATTGCGTAGTATGATTGCGGCAAAAACCAGGAGCCGTGCAGCATGGTATTCTCCATAAATACACGAATTAATCTTGCTTATCCCGTCATAGACACCTCCTTCAGGGCATGAAAAAACCGCCCCGAAGGGCGGCTCAAGTTTATAAATACATATTTGCTTATTCTAACACCGATTCTAACACATTCTAACCATTCTTGTCAGAAGAGTGTGTTAGAATCGTAGAAATGAAAAAGTTATATCAGAAAAGCGTTATTTAGCTTAATTGAAATAACGTCTGTTTATATGGTACTATCCTTAAATTTCTGATTGTTCTTAATCAATTCGGTAAAAGTCACAGGCCGGAAATGATTAATATCAACACCCGCATTCAGGGCGTTGGGCATGGTTTTTATAAGCTGAAAATATGCGGCATCAGTATTATTATGTATATGTGCGTAAATATGATAGCTGCCTTTGGCAATACCATTCCACGTCATCATCGGATAATGACACAGCGTAATTTTATGTGACCCGTCGCTAATCTCAAGCATGCTGGATACGCTTTCAAAGTGTTTCTCCAAGTTGGCTTTTTTCATCCAGTCTTTGTCGTGGTTGCCTTTGATCAGATGCTTTTTGCCATGTAGTCTGTTTAAATATTCGTTTGCCGACACAGCATTACGGAAAAATAAATCGCCAAGAATATAGACTGTGTCGCTCTCGCCAACACAATTATTCCATTGCGCTAGAAGGTATTCGTCCATTTCTTCGACTGTGGCGAAGGGTCTGTTGCAATGCTTTATAATATTGGCGTGACCAAAGTGCTGGTCAGCGGTAAAATAAATCAGAGGAAATCCACCTCGCTTTCATAAAGAGTCGGCGATTAATATTCCGAGCTCAACAGAAAATCCGCAATGTGCATAGTCTTAATTCCCTGATAATTCCCGCCCGCAAACTCATCTGTTCGCAGAACATACTTAGGATAATTATCAGCAATGGAGAGCAATCTGCCATACTCTCGTTCCTCTGTTTCATCCCTTTCAATTTTTTGCGTTATCTGAATATAGAGCTTATTTTCCTGTCTGGTCGCAACAAAATCAATCTCAGCATTACCTATTTTGCCGATGCAGACGTCGTATCCCCGCCGCAAAAGTTCTAAGTAAACGATGTTTTCTAACATTGCCGCCACGCTGTCTGGCGTATAACCGAGGATGCTATAACGGAAGGCGGGATCGCTCAGATAGAATTTTTCCTGAGTTTTCAATAACTCTTTGCCTTGAATATCGTACCTTGAACAGCGATGCAGAATAAATGCGCTCTCCAATTTGGCAAGGTAAGTATACACTGTCTCGTTGTCGATAGTGCGGTTTTCACTCTTAAGATATTTGGATATTGAAGTGGCGGAAAAGGTGCGTCCGACATTATCGAAAGCAAATTTTACAATACGCTCCAGCTGGTCTACTTTGCGGATTTGATTCCGCTTGACGATATCTGTGAAAATCGTGGAGTTGTAAATATCTCTTACAATCGGGTATGCTTCATCCGGTGTGTACGGCTGCAAGTGGACGGCTGGGAAACCTCCTAATCGAAGATAACGTACAAATTCACTGTGAAGGCTGTTTCCTCCGGAACCGTATTCTTTTCGGAAGGTCAGATACTCTGAAAAAGAAAGTGGAAAGATGCGAAATGCAATATATCTCCCTGTCAGATACGTAGATATCTCAGAGGACATCAACCGGGAATTGGAGCCGGTCACATAAATATCAACATTAAAATCTGTCATAAAGGAGTTAATGGCTTTCTCCCATGATTTCACTTCCTGAATCTCATCTAAAAACAAATATGACTTTTCGCCGGATACGAGTTTGGCTTTCACTTCCCCATACAGAAGCTTTGCGGTCTTGATATCCTCATACTGCATGGAATCAAAATTATAATGCAGGATTCTTTCTTCGGGAACGCCACGTTTTTTTAATTCTTCAACAACCATTTTCAGTATGGTGGACTTGCCGCAGCGCCGGACGCCGGTCAGAATTTTTACAAATGGAGTATCTACATACGCCATGATTTTCTCAACATACATCGGCCTTGGAATCATTTGAACCACTTCCTTTCGCCGATAGTATACCACAAAACAAGCATTTGTAAAATAGTTTTGCGGATATAACCCTAAAAACTTTTCGACACAATAATGTTTCGCGGTTTTATTTTGTTCATTATTTCACCTATTTTTTTTAACGCACAGTCAACACACGCGTGTGTTAACGCATTGACACCATTGTTCCCTTCGTATCGTTACAATCGTAATCATATAACGATTCAATAACGATTCGTTTCGATTGCTATTTTAGACGATCCGCTGACATCAAGCCCTCCGCGAAGCCTCTTGGCACAAGCATAACAGCCACAAAACCCGCACCGTTGATCCATTTTCACCGCTCTCAGTGGGCACCCAAAAGCACCCACATGACGCCCGTGAAAACTCACAAATACGCACTCGAAATCAGTTTGTCGGAAACGGCACGCGGGTTCGAATCCCGCCCTCTCCGCCACAATTTGTTTGAAAAGCCTGATTTTATCAGGCTTTTCAGCGTTTTGAGAGTGAAAAGGACACTGGATTTGAATAGAATTTTCAACACCACCTGCACTAAAACTTGTTACTATAATTATATCATAACAACTTTTAAATGCTCTGATGTATCTACTTTTCGGACAGTTTGACCAGGGACTGGGCAAATACTCCGCCAGCGATTCTTTTGAAATGAGATTTTTGTCATAGTAACTCATTCAAAAAGATTCTCCATCTTGCACCCCAGCGCTTGCGCCAAGCTCTGCAGCGAAGACGCCTGTGCTTTATTAATATCATTTTGCTTCTGCTCATAAAGTTGAATCATACGCAGGGCAACACCCGAGGTTTCAGCAAGTTCCTTCTGCGAAAGTCCCCGAGCCTTCCGCAGCCGACTTAAATTGGTTTCACTTTTCCTTTTGCTCTCAATCAAAACTTCATCCGCTACTGAAACAAACTTATTTATATCGGCCTCGTGAAGGGTAGAGTACATATTTAACAGTTCGGCAAAAGGCAAAGCTTTATGGATTTCTTCAAAGCTGTATCCCGAATACCATTGATAATATGCCAGCGCCCAAGCAGCCCAATAGACCGGCGAACGCTCAAAGTGCGGCGCAGGAATTACATCC
>JAEWSZ010000078.1 GCA_023397905.1 Bacillota bacterium
GGCTTGAGACGGCCGTAAAGGGGGCAAAAGCTCTTGACGCACTGCGGGACGGGGATACTGTCCTGATTTCGGAGGGCTGCACCCACCACAGGCAATGCGACGACATAGGCACTGTAAAGCTGCCGAGATGGATGAGGAATTACACTCAAAAGCAGTTTGATTTCAGGTTCACCTCAGGTACGGAATTCCCGGAGGACCTGTCGGAATATAAATTGATAGTGCACTGCGGCGGCTGCATGCTGAATGAGCGTGAGATGAATTACCGCCGCAAATGCGCCGAAGACCAGAATGTGCCATTTACCAACTACGGCATACTGATAGCGTACATGCAGGGTATATTAAAAAGAAGTGTCGCCATGTTCCCGCACATACTGGAAGAAATAGAAGAATAATTTATAGGCAGTGGTTATGGGCAGTAATATGGCAGGAAAAAACCGGAGATGAAATTTAGAGGTGACGTTATGCGGACAGAGAAGGATAAAATAGGAGAGGTCCATATTGAGGACGGGACGCTGTATGGCATACAGACCGCCCGGGCGGCGGAGAATTTTGCGCTGGGCGGCCGCAAGACAGACATGCAGCTGATCTATGCCATTGTGACTGTGAAAAAAGCGGCGGCCCTGACCTACCAAAAACTCAATATAGGCAAAGAGGGCGTTTATGAGGCTATAGCGGCCGCCTGCGGCCAGGTGCTGGAGGGAAAGGCCGACGGGGCCTTTGTAACAGACGCCTTGCAGGGCGGCGCCGGAACTTCTACAAATATGAACGCAAACGAGGTACTGGCCAATCTTGCATTAAAGAAGCTGGGCTTTGAATACGGCAGGTATGATATTATCCACCCTCTTGACGATGTCAACCGGGGCCAGTCCACAAACGATGTGTATCCCACGGCTCTGCGCATTGCCGCCATACAACTGCTCCGGCAGCTCAGTGACGCCTGCGCGAAGCTGCAGCAGTCGCTCCAGACAAAGGAGAACGAATATGACGGTATTGCGAAGCTGGGCAGGACCGAGCTGATGGATGCGGTCCCCATTACCCTGGGACAGGAATTCGGCTCCTTTGCACAGGCTATAGCGCGGGACCGCTGGAGGCTTTACAAGGTGGAGGAGCGCCTGCGTCAGGTGAATATAGGCGGCACAGCCGTGGGCGCCGGAAACAATGCCGATAAAAAGTACCGCTTCAGGATTATTGAAGAGCTCAGGGAACTGACGGGAATCGGGCTTGCCGCCGCGGAATATCCCATGGATATTACCCAGAACAACGATGTGTTTGTGGAGGTGTCGGGGCTTTTAAAAGCTCTTGCGGTGAATCTCATAAAGATTTCAAACGACCTGCGGCTTATGAATTCGGGGCCAAAGGGCGGATTTTCCGAAATCGTGCTTGAGCCGCTGCAGATGGGAAGTACAATAATGCCGGGAAAGGTAAATCCCGTTATCCCGGAAATGGTGATGCAGGTTTCAATGAAGGTCATGGCAAATGATTTTGCAATATCCACCGCAGCTTCAAGAGGGGAATTCGAACTCAACGCCTTTCTGCCGCTGATCGCCGATGCTCTTCTGGAAAGCCTGGAGCTTTTAACCGGGGCGGCAGAGCTGTTCCGCACCAAATGCATAGAGCTGGTCAAACCCAATGAAGACCGGTGCCGGGAACTCCTGGAGGCTTCCTTTGCATTTGCGGCGGAGTACACCCCTCAATTGGGGTATGACAGGGTAAGCGAAATAATCGAAGAGTCGGACGGCGACAGCAGCCGTGCCAAAGGCCGGCTGGACGGACAGAAAATCTAGCCGGGGATCTGGGCTTTTAGGCTGCTTCGCTTTTTTCCTTCTGCTTTATCTTAGGCATTATTATTGATAAAACCAGAGACAGGCAGGAGATTATTATAAAAACCATAAACAGCGCATGCATAGAGCTGCTTAATGACAGCTTTACCTGATCGGCGCTGAGAAGGTTATTGGCTCCTGAAGACTGGTACAGGTCATTGGGGTCAATGCCTTCCATACCCCGGCTGGAGAAATATTCTGCTATATGCAGGTTGAAAATATTTCCGAAGACACTTATGCCGATTGTCTGTCCCAGGGTTCTCAGCAGGGAATTGGCGGCTACTGCGGAGCCTCTTTTGTTATATTCTACCGAATCCTGCACTATGGTGGTCAGGGCCGTACCGGCTCCTCCGAAGGCTATTCCGATAATAAAGCCGTACGCCAGCACCAGCAGCACAGGCGTATCTATTCCCAGCGTGGAAAGCAATACCGTGCTGATCAGTAAAATAACACTGGATACCAGCGTCACGGCTTTACCTCCGTATTTAATCAGGAACCTGCCCAGTGTAAACGAGACCATGAGCCAGGAGACCGACATGGGAAGCATCGCCAGTCCCGCCACTGTGGCCCTGTATCCCAGAATATTCTGCAGATACAGGGGCATGTAAACATCAATACCCACCAATATGGCATAAACCAGAAAAGATATCAGGTTTACAATGGTACTTGTCTTTGTGAAGATGTCAAAAGGCACGATGGGTTCTTTAGCCCTTCTTTCTATTCTATAGAATGCCAGCAGCAGCAAACCTGTTATCACCGCCGCCACCGCCACGAATGCATACTGGCTGGAGGCCGTATTCTGATGGAATAAGAATATGCTTAGAAACATGACCATGGCCAATGACAAAGTGATTGTCCCGGCATAGTCGATGCTCTGCTTTCTTTTCTCAAATGTCTCCTTCAGGGACTTTTGCAGCAGGATGACCGCCAGCAGCCCAAAGGGAATGTTTATAAAAAATATCCAGTGCCAGGATAGCACATCAATGAGAAAGCCTCCCAGAAATGGCCCCACAAGGCTTGCAATTCCCCATACGGTACTCAGGCCTCCCTGGACCTTTGATCTTTCCTCTATGGGAAAGACATCTCCTATAATGGTGAAGGAGACCGTAAGTATGGCGCCGGCTCCCAGCCCCTGGACAGCGCGGAAGGCTATCAGCGCAAGCATATTCTGTGACAGTCCGCATAAAAAGCTGCCCGTGAGAAATATGGCGATACCGATGGAAAGTACGTTTTTCCTGCCGTACAGATCCGAAAGCTTTCCGTAAATGGGCGTGGATATTGCGGAAGTCAGCAAATACACCGAAAAGACCAGACTGATAAGATCAAAGCCGTGCAGATCTTTTACAATAGTGGGCGTGGCCATGGTGACGATGGTACCCTCAACCGCCGCTAAAAACATGGCCAGCATAAGCGATATGATCAGGTTTGTTTTTTTCAGATTCATATATGTAAAGTCCTCTCACATAATCTATAAGTTTATAAGCCATAAAATATAGATTTCTTGATAAATCTCCGCCTGACCGTGTGCCGCCGTCAGATATCAGGACGGAATAAATTTTTTTCCGACCTGGAAAGAATAGAATATCCCGGCAATTTTGTCAACCCCTTTAAACAGGATATGGAAACATAGTTATGAAAATGCCGGGTTATACTATAAAAGGAAAAACACAAGGAGAAGGAATGGCATACCTGTAAATTATGAAAAATGCGATAAAATCCATTGAAAATTTTCTGACATATAAGGCTCCCGTGAACATTGAAGGCTTTGAACTGCTGGAGAAAGCCCAGGAAAATGCAGATCAGGCC
>JAEWSZ010000091.1 GCA_023397905.1 Bacillota bacterium
TCTCAACACGGCGGTGACCGAAAGGCTTTTGCAAAAAGCCGCGGCCGACGGTGCCGGATTTCTGTTCCTGAGCTCCTCGGAGGTCTATGGCGAGCCTGATGAAGGCAATATCCCCACGCCGGAGGAATACTCAGGAAACTGCTCCCCTGTGAGCATAAGATCCATATATTCCGAGGCCAAAAGGATGGGAGAGACTCTGTGTTTTGCCTACAGGCACTTTGAAAATGTAGACGCAAAAATAGCCAGGATAGCTATGACTTACGGCCCCGGGGTCAGAATGGAGGATGAACGGGTTATGGCCCAGTTTATAAAACAGGCGCTTACACTGAAAAAAATCTCCATGCTGGATGACGGCAGAAAAAGGAGGACTTTTTGCTATGTGTCCGACTGCGTGCTGATGCTGCTTGACATATTGCTTCACGGAACCGGTTTTGTGTACAACGTGGGCGGAAGGGACAGCATCACAATAAAGGAGCTTGCGGAGGAAATATGCAGCCAGACAGGCAGCGTTCTTTCAATTGAACCGGTACAGCGGCCGGATGCACAAAGTATCAAAGTTTCACCGGAACGGGTGGAACTGGATATAAAAAAAGTGTGCTCGGAATTCGGGCTAAAGGAGTTCAAATCCATAAGCGTCGGCCTGCAACGGACTATTGAGTGGAGCAGGGAAAATTAAATACAGGCTGTTGGCATAATAAATACTATTTCCGGAAAAGCCTTATCTGGTTATAAAATTAAGGGTATAAAATGTAGACGATTGAGTGACAATATGATACAATAATATTGTTAAAGTTGTTTGATCCGGAAAGGCTAAAGGTGTTATTATGAAATTTTATACTGTGAGAGACTTAAGAACTCACCCTCGTGAAGTTTGGGAAAAGCTCTCCGAATCCCATGAGGTTATTATAACCAATAATGGCAAGCCAAGCGCTCTTATGATCGAAATAGATGACGAAAGCTTTGAAGATGTGCTGGCCAGCGTTAGACAGTCTGTGGCCATGAGAGCGGTAAATAAGCTGCGTATCGCTTCAGTAATAAGCGGCAGATCGGAAATGCCCGCAGAAGATATAGAAGCTGAAATACACATGGTACGCAGGGAGAAACGCAAATGATAAAAGTGGTAATTGATACAAATATTCTTGTTTCTGCACTGTTATCTCCTTCAGGCAGTCCTGCAAGGGTGCTTGACCATGTATTAAACGGTAATGTTGTCTTGTGTTACGACAGCCGGATAATAGAAGAATATCATGAAGTGCTGCTTCGTCCCAAATTTGGATTTAACCAGAAGGCGGTTAAGCAGATAATTGACTTTATGGCATACACGGGACTTTCGATTGTGCCCACGCCAATATCTGAAGCTTTTGAGGACGAAGATGATAAAGTGTTTTATGAAGTTTCCAGGACTGCCGGCGCATATCTTGTTACAGGCAATTCCCGGCATTTCCCGGAAGAGCCGGCAGTGGTCGCGCCAAATGAATTTCTGAATATTATGGACAGCCTGTCCTCCCGCTGAAATATTCCCCCACAGCAAAATATTTTCACACTTCAATAATGGATTACATAAAATGAACATGAAACCCAAAAATTGAGGTGAAGAAAAGGATGGAAACCGATAGATTTCTGCTGATTAAAGCCTGGAGCTACATACTCTGGTCCGATGTGGACCATGTATTGGGGCTGCTTTTGGTTGCGGAACTGACTGGAAGGATCCCGGTTATCTATTGGCCCACACATTATCTCAACAACGGGTTTGTACAGACCAACGGTTTCGAGCTGTATTTTGAGCCCATAAACAGTTATACCATTCATAACCTTTCAAAGCCTGAATACACTTATTACCCGCCCATATGGAATTATGACAACCTCATGGTGGATGACAATGCCAGGGATACGCTGGTTTACCGGAATATCGGAGACATATTGTGCAGCAAGGCAAATGTGGTGGTTGCGGATATTTTTTATAATATCTATGAGCTGATCCCATTTATCGGCAAAAACCACACTGGGTACGGAATGGCGCCGGAACAGATATACCGCTATCTTTTGGGTAAATATATCAAAATAAAGCCTGACATAGAAATGGAAATACAGGGATATTACAATTCCTGGATCAAGGGAAACCATCCAGTCCTTGCGGTACATGTCCGGAGGGCCAATAAAGAGGATACTGATGAAAATGGTAAGGACAGCGAGGACAACAAGATCAGCAAGGGTAGCAAAAGCAGTAAGGTCAAGAAGAGCAGCAGGAGAGAAAAGAAGGAAAGTAAATTCCGGCGGAGATTATCCGGTAAAGATAAATATGAGGAGCAAAACAGGCTTTATCACGGAGAAATACATAAGTACATTAAAAAATACAGTATCAGGAAGATTTTTTTGCTTACGGACTGCCAGAGCACATTGAGGGAATACGGGGAGCTGTACGGTCCAATGCTCATACATACCGACTGCAAAAGGCTTCAGAGCGGAGAGGATATATCTCTGATGGAAAATCCCATGATCAGCAGGCGAAGGGGTATTGAAATCATTAAGGACACTTATATTGCGTCCAGATGCGACTTTTTCATCGGAAATGAGTTTTCCAGCCTGTCCAGGGCCGTGGTCCGGCTGAAGGAATGGCCGGATAAAAGTGTCAAACTGCTGTATAGATTGTATAAAAAGCAGAAATATCCTGTGAACGCCGATTTGCCGGATAAAGATAAGGACGGTATATTCAGCCGTCTTGTCAATATGGTGAAAAGACTTATGGGCAGGGGGAGGTGATGTTTTATGTCCGGCGCTTACGGTACCGCCGATAGATTTCTGCTTATCAAAGCCTGGGGCTGCGGATTCTGGTCGGATGTGGACCATGTAATGGGGCAGTTGCTGGCGGCGGAGCTGACAAACCGCATCCCGGTGGTGTATTGGGGCACAAACAGCCTGTATGCAGGGTCCTTCAAAACTAATGCCTTCGAGCTGTATTTTGAACCTGTGTCCGATTACACCGTGTTTGATGTCGTAAAACCGGAATATACTTATTTCCCTCCCGTATGGCATTATTACAATGTTATGATTGAGGATCTGGATAAAATAGCGTGGGCAAACCGGAATCTGGGAGAAATGCTGAACAGCGATGCAAATGTGGTGGTCAGCGACGTCCACTATTTTGTAAGGCCGTTGATAGGGTTTATCCCACAGGATCATTGGGCATATGGAATGACGGCGCACCAGATATACCGTTTCCTCTTTGAGAAATACCTGAAATTAAAGCCCGACATCGAACAGGAGATACAGGAATTTTATGACTCCTGGCTAAAAGACGGAAAGCCGTTGCTGGGAGTTCACATACGGGGCGGAGACAAGGTCAGGGAAGTTGAAAATCTTTCCCGGCTGAATAAAAAGTATCATTCCACAATAAAGGAATTTATAGATAAATATAAAATAGGGAAAATCCTGCTGCTCACAGACTGTGAAGAGATACTGGAGGACTTTTTGAAAAAGTACGGCTCCAGAGTTGTATATACGGACTGCAGGAGAGGATTTTTGAATGCCACGGGCGATGCGCCTCATCTGCAGGATTACACGGTTAAAAGAAGAAAGGGGATCGAAATCATCAAAGACACCTACCTGGCGTCCAGATGCGACTTCTTTATAGGGAACGGTTACTCCAATGTATCCTATACCGTCAAACGTTTGAAGGACTGGCCGGAAGAAAACATGGTGCTCTTTTACAGGGATTTGAAGCAAGAGGTGAAATTGGCACGGAAGCGGGTAAGAGCGGAAGGCCGGAGGCGGAAAGAGGAAACGGAAGGCCATAAACTGGAATACCCGGAGTTTTACGGAGGTGTTAACACGTATGTCAATTAATAGATTCCTTCTCATAAAGTCGTTAGGAAAGAGTCTCTGGGCCGATGTGGACCATGTTATGTGCCAGCTGCTGGCAGCTGAAATAACAGACAGGATACCGGTGGTTTATTGGGGAATGGAGAGCCTGTACAGCGAATCTATTACCTCAAATGCTTTTGAATTGTTTTTTGAGCCGGTGTCGGAGTATGCTTTCCATGACATGGCCCGCAGGGAGTTTACATATTTCCCGGGAGTGTGGAGGCTTGAAAACCTGCTGGCCGAGGATTGCGACAAGTTAAAAATGGAAGACAGGGATTTGGAGAGCCTTATGAAAAGTGACGCCAATGTTCTGGTGAGCGACGCCTATTATCCCATCAGGGCGTTGACATCCTGGATCAGGCCCGGCCACTGGGCATATGGAAAAACTCCGCACCAGATATACCGCCGGCTTTTTGACCGGTATCTGAAGCTACAGCCCGAAATAACCAGGGAAATTAAAAAATTTGTGAATATGACTCCGGATTTCAGGGACGAAAAGCCCATAATAGGTGTGCATGTAAAGGGAGACGCCATAGTCAACGAGGTGGCGCAGCTGTATGACCTGAATGAATTTTACAAACCTAATATATGGCAGTTCATAGTTAAATTCAATGCCAGGCACCTGTTTCTGATTACCGATTCCAACAGGATACTGGCCCAGTATAAAAAGCTTTACGGTAAAAACCACATGCTGATTTTTACAGACACCAAGAAGGTGCCCCATAAAGAACGGATCGCCACATGTTTGCTGGACTATCCCAATAAGCGCCACAAGGGAGCCGAAATGCTCAAGGACACCATTGAAATAATCAAGGATACCTATCTGGCCGCACAATGCGATTTTTTCATAGGGAACGGGTATTCGAGCCTTTCCAATACAGTCATGCGGCTCAAGGACTGGCCTGAAACAAATATCCGGCTACTGTACTGAAGACCACAATTGCAATCGGATATAAAGGGTTGTTGATAACCGGTTTATAAATAAGGAGTTAAAAAGTATAAGTACTTTTTGTATGTCAAATGTGCCGGGGTCAATTCATTGGAGGCAGCATAGTTGGCTGCTTTGCACATTTGGAGACGGGGAGGTCAATATGGATCCTAGAGAAGTAAAATATATGGATTATATAAAAAACAGATATCCTCAGCTTGAAATATTGAAAACAGAATGTGATTTTGCGGAAGGAAGATATTGTGACACGGTTACCGTCAATGATAATGACGTTTTTAAGTTTTCAAAATACGATTGGAGCATAGGATTTCTGGAAAATGAGGTTAAGGTTTTAAAGCTGATAGGAAGAGGCGTCGACATGCCTTTGCCCCAGGCGGAAGCGCTGGAAAAAGGTATTGCCAGGTTCAGTTACATTAAAGGCGGCCCGGTCTACAGAAATGTTCTGCTGCTGGCCGAAAGCAGAGTTCAGGAGGGAGTGGCCTGGCAGCTTGGGGTATTTTTAAAACAGCTGCATTCCATGCCTTCAAGGGGAGAGCGCCACGGAGACCTGCCATGCTGCCCTGCGGTCATGTCCCAAAGGGAATGGCTTGTGAAATATGAAGAACTGGAAAGAAAGGTTTTCCCGTATTGCGACAGCTATTCAAAGGAATATTACAGGCAGATTTTTAAGCCGGTGGAGGAAAACGAAAAATTTATGGACTTTCAGCCCGTGCTTGTCCACGGAGCTTTGACGCCGGAGCATATTAAATTCTATAAAAATAAAATAAACGGCGTGACGGATTTTGAATTGTCAGGAACCGGCGACCCGGCATATGATGTGGGCATGATACTGGATAATCTAGGGGAGGCTTTTGTCAGAAGGATTGGCAGGTATTACAGGGATATCCGGTATTTCATCGACAGGGCCAGATTTTATGCTTATACAAGTAATTTATTATGGGCCGGCGGAGTTTCCGACATGCTCGCCGCCAGGGATTTTACAAACTTCAGGATAACAGCCAGGGAGAGGGATATAATGCCCCTGGGAACAAGGTGGTCGGAACATTGAAAGTTTTAATAGGGTAAGGGTATATGATATAGGCTATATGACATTGTTAATATAGTACTCATATTCTCTGCGCAGGCCTTCCATAAAGTCAATGCCGGGCTGCCAGCCTGTCCGGAGTATCCTGGTATTATCCAGCACTCTTCTGGGAGTTCCGTCGGGCTTGCCGGTGTCAAAAACAATGCCCCCCGTATAGCCGGTTACGGATTTTATTGCTTCGGCCAGGTCCTTTATACTGATTTCCTGACCTGACCCTATATTTATAAAGTCATTGCCTTCGTATGTCTGCATCAGTGTTATGCAGGCTTCGGCCAGGTCATCCACATATAAAAATTCTCTCAGAGGCGTTCCCGTTCCCCACAGCTCAACAAAGGGCTTATTTTTCGTTTTAGCAGTGTGAAATTTTATTATCATGGCAGGTATCACGTGGGAATTGTATATGTCAAACCGGTCGTTGACACCGTATAAGCTCGCGGGCATTGCGCAGATATACTTTGTCCGGTATTGCTTATTATAGGACTGGCACATTTTTATTCCGGATATTTTAGCCAGGGCATAGGCTTCATTGGTAGGTTCCATAGGCCCTGTAAGGAGATATTCTTCCCTGATTGGCTGGGGACAGGTCTTGGGATATATGCAGGAGCTGCCCAGAAACAGCAGCTTTTTGACATTATATTTATATGAACTCTTTATAACATTGCATTCTATCAGCATATTTTCCATTATAAAATCTGCCGGGTATGTGTCGTTGGCATGGATGCCCCCTACCTTGGCGGCGGCCAGGAACACGTATTCAGGAGTGTTTTCTTCAAAAAATTTGTCTGTGGCATTCTGGCAGGTCAGGTCGAGCTCCTTATGTAATCTGGAGATGATATTGTTGAAGCCATTGTTCCTGAGGCTTCTGACTATGGCTGAGCCCACCATTCCCGTATGACCCGCTACATATATTTTACTGTCCCCGTTCATATACCCTATTCCTTTCAGCCATCTATAGCCGGCTATTTCAAGTCGCTTTCCACCATTATTCCTACAAGCTCGTCAAAAGAAACTTTATGCGTCCAGTTAAGCTTGTTCCTTGCCTTGGAAGGGTCTCCAAGCAGCAGGTCCACCTCGGCGGGCCTGAAATATTTGCTGCTGATATTTACAAGCTCTCTATCCGTGCTGCTGTCAATTCCTTTCTCATTTTCGCCGCGGCCCTCCCAGACAAGGTTAATTCCAACATGTTTGAAGGCCAGTTCGCAGAATTCCCTGACGGTATGGGTTTCCCCGGTGGCTATTACAAAATCCTCAGCCTCCTGCTGCCGGAGCATGAGCCACATGGCTTCCACGTAATCGGCAGCATATCCCCAATCCCTTTGGGCATCTATATTTCCGAGGATGAGTTTATCCTGCCTGCCCTTTAAAATATTTGAAATCCCCATGGTTATTTTGCGGGTCACAAAGGTCTCCCCTCTTCTCGGAGATTCATGATTGAAAAGAATTCCGTTGCAGGCAAAGAGGCCGTATGCCTCGCGGTAATTAACCGTTATCCAGTAGGCATAAAGCTTTGCAACCGCATATGGGCTTCTGGGATAAAAAGGTGTATTTTCATTTTGGGGTATTTCTCTGACTTTTCCGAACAATTCGCTGGAAGAGGCTTGATAAAACTTAATCTTTGGATTGATCTCCCTTATGCCTTCCAGAAGCCTCAAGGCTCCAAGGGCATTGGTGTCGGAAGTGAATTCGGGCACATCGAAAGAGACCTGTATATGGCTCTGGGCACCGAGATTGTATATTTCGTCGGGCTGGATTTTATAAATCAATTTATTAACATTACCCGAATCGGTCAAATCCCCGTAGTGTATGACAGGATTTGAGGTTTCGGAAGACTCCTCAAGCAGGTGATCTATCCTGCCTGTATTAAAGGAACTGCTCCGCCGGATAATTCCATGCACTTCATAGCCCTTATCCAATAAAAACTCCGTCAGATATGACCCGTCCTGACCGGTTATACCTGTTATTAAAGCTTTTTTCATGTACACAACTCCTCACGTTTACAAAATCAATTACGGTTGAAAGCCCTCGCCCTCAAACCCGAACCATCGGTTTTCAGTGGATAGTAATTGACTTGACAGAAAAAGTTTGCTGTTTTTATGCAAACTTTTTTGTCAATAACATGATATGTACACCACAATAATTTTGGAACTGTCTGGTGTTTGGAATGTATAATTATCAGGTCTCGGCCACTATATTGCCCATTTCGGAAAGGTCATACCCGCCGATGCCTTCAAGCTCAAATTTGAATTCCTGTGAACGGAGTATTTCGAGAACCGCTTCATAAGGCGCTTTCCCCATATCTTCCTTTTTAATGACCAGTTCGTATCTTTCATTTTGGAGAGGAATAAAATCGATTCCCTTTACCTGAAGTCCCGACTTTTCATTGCCTATGCCTATATCTGCGCCGCCCCGGGCTATTGTACTGGCAATGGCAAGATGTGAAGTGCTTTCCCGGCCATAGCCGTTGATAGACGAGGCAGGGATTCCAAGACGCCTTAGATGTTCATCCAGCAAAACCCTGGTTCCGCTGCCTTTTTCGCGGTTGATCATGGTTATGTCTTTCCGCTTGAAATCTTCCCAGCCCTTTATGGCCTTGGGATTGCCTTTTGCCACATACAGCCCTTGCATACGGCAGGCCAGATGGATTATGACCGCCGGAACTCCCGGGAGCATTCTTCTGACATAGGGAATATTGTACTGGTCCGTATCCCCGTCCCATAAATGGGCCGTAGCGATCTGAACATGTCCCTGATACAGGGCGTAAAGCCCGTTGTAGCTTCCAATATAGGAACGCAGCGCCTGTACGCCGTTGGGGTGAAGCTGGAGATAACGTGACAAAATATCCAGCATGATGTCCTGGCCGCATATGACAAAGCCGCTGCCCGGCATGGGGTCTGACGGATACTGCGGGTATGGGCTGACCGGCCTGTTTTCTGTAGAAGCCGGTGAGCTGCTTTTTATGCGCTTTGTCCTGTTTTTATATTCATCCACGTCCTTTAAATCCACGCGGACTTTTTTCCCGACTCTGTAGGAGTTGAGTTCTCCGCGTTTTATAAGCTCATAAACTGTATTTTTTGCAATTTTAAGTATTTCGGCCACTTCCTGAGGAGTTAAGGCTAAGTTTTCCTCCATAGGTACCCTCCCTGGTATCGGTAATATTAAAACGTACATAACATTATATAAAGCGATATAAATGTATGATTTGGTATCAAATATATTATAACGTTAAGGCAGAATAAAAGCAATGACCGGGGAAAGTCGAATTCTAATGCAGGATTCAGAATTTAATTTTTTTCTATTGACTTGTTAAACAGGACTATATATAATGAAACGTAACAAAACATTATAAAAACGTGTACGTTGCTATAAATAAATATACGAAACGTGATAAAACGATTTTGAAACATACATTATATTATTGTCAGGTGCGGAATCGTTTCGGAAATAAGCGGGTTAGCTTGGAATATCTCGATGATGAGGTTATAACAGTTTAAATGTTATAGTTTCATCATTTTTTTATATTTATTTATATTTATCAGTACACTATCACAGTACCGTATGCGGCTTTTGCATACAGAGGAGGTCATTATGAGACAGCTGAAAAGAATTGTGTTATTGGCAGGGGTAATTGCCTTGATTTTGGCTATGGTGGCATGCGGCCAGCAGACTGCGGGCCAGACTGACGCCACAGGTACTCAGAGCGCGGCAGGCACGCAAAGTGCAGTTGCCACAGGCAGCGCCGCTCCAAGTACCTCGGCGCAGGAAACTGTAAAAACAGAAGAACCTGTGGAGTTGCTGGTATCTGCTGCTGCAAGCCTGAAGGACGTAATGGAGGAGATAAAAACAGCATATGCGGCAAAAAAAGGGAATGTTACGCTGATATTCAATCTTGGAGCCTCGGGTGCGCTGCAGCAGCAGATTGAAAACGGCGCTGGAGCAGATGTGTTCATATCCGCGGCCACAAAGCAGATGGATGCGCTGAAGGATAAGGGGCTGATCCTTGATGAAACCAGAAAGGATTTTCTGGAAAACAAGGTGGTTCTGATCGCACCCAAGGATGCAACAACTGTCACCGATTTTAAGGATCTTACCGATCCAAAGGTGAAAAAAATAGGTTTGGGGCAACCGGAGAGCGTTCCAGTAGGCCAATATGCCGAGGAAGTTCTGACCAGCCTGAACATACTTGATTCCATAAAGAAAGAAAACAAAGTGGTCTATGGAAAAGATGTAAAAGAAGTCCTAACATGGGTTGAGACCGGGAATGCAGATGCCGGAATGGTTTATGAGACCGACGCCAAAGTGTCCGACAAGGTGAAAATTGTGGCGCAGGCTCCGGAAGGTTCCTGCAAGCCGGTATATTATCCTGCGGCAGTTATTAAGGACAGTAAGAACCAGGAGGCCGCCAAAGAATTTGTGGATTTTCTGTACAGCAGCGAGGCCAAGCCTATATTTGAAAAATACGGATTTGTTTTTATGGTAAAATAATCAGAAACGGTAAAGATTCCTGAAATCGTGATTCCCGGACTTACAGCCGGAGTGCAGGTATACGGAGGCAAGCATGAACATAGACTTTTCACCTATCTGGATATCTTTAAAAACTGCATTTACCGCCACGGTAGTTACATTCTTTCTGGGTATTGCCGTAGCATGGTTCTTGGCCAGGTATAAGGGGAGGCTCAAAGCTTTCGCCGATGCCGTTCTGACCTTGCCGATGGTTCTGCCTCCCACTGTAGTTGGATTTTTCCTGCTGCTTGTATTCGGAAAGAATGGGCCGGTTGGGAAACTGCTGTACTCTCTTGGAACACAGATTATTTTTTCCTGGTCGGCAACTGTTCTGGCGGCCACAGTCGTGGCATTCCCCCTTATGTACAAGACTGCCAGAGGGGCCTTTGAGCAGATAGACGGAAATCTTATCAGCGCTGCACGGACACTGGGGGTTTCCGAGTGGAAAGTCTTCTGGAAGGTAGCTGTACCTCTGGCTTGGCCCGGAATCGGTGCGGGGACTGTTCTGGCTTTTGCCAGGGCACTGGGGGAATTCGGAGCCACGCTTATGGTAGCAGGGAATATACCCGGCAGGACTCAGACTATTCCCATTGCCATATTTTTTGCCGCCGACGGAGGAGAAATGGGTAAGGCGATGGCGTGGGTGGGCCTTATATTCATCATATCTCTGGGGGTAATGCTGTTGATGAACTACTGGACAGAATACCAGAGGAAGCACTCTTTTGCGTCAGGGAGAAGATAGCGGAGGACAGGTCAATTACTATCGGCTGAAAGCCGGCTTAAAAGCAATACTCGCCTGGAAGGCCAAGGCTTTCAAGCGTAATTGACTTTGGTAATATATTTAGTATAAGAATAACGTGTTCAATTTTAGACTTTTTAATCATGGAGTGGTCGCTGTGGGATTGACGGTTGATATAAGAAAGAGACTTCCGGGATTTACGTTGAATATAAAATTTAATTCGGATGACGGGGTAATGGGCTTGCTGGGAGCATCTGGCTCTGGCAAAAGCATGACGCTCCGCTGTATTGCGGGTATAGATAAACCTGACCACGGGCGCATTGTGCTCAATGAGCATGTATTGTTTGATTCCGAAAAAGGCATAAATGTCCCCAGCAGATACCGCAAGGTGGGATATCTTTTTCAGAACTATGCGCTTTTTCCCCATATGACTGTAAAAGAGAACATTGAATTCGGACTTGATAAGCTGCCGAGGGAAGAGAAAAGGGATATCCTGGCCCATAAGCTGGAAATGATGAAACTGCAAGGACTGGAAAACAGGTATCCTTCCCAGCTTTCCGGAGGGCAGCAGCAAAGGGTGGCCCTTGCAAGGGCTCTGGCGGTAGAGCCGGAAATACTGCTGCTGGATGAACCCTTTTCCGCATTGGACGACCATCTGAGAAGTATTATGACAAAGCAGCTGATTGACACACTGGCGGGTTTTAATGGGGACACGCTTTTCGTAACCCACAATATGGAGGAAGCCTACAGGATATGCGAAAAACTTGCGGTATTGAAAAATGGGGAGGTAGAAGCATACGGAGCCAAGGAAGAAGTGTTTCAGAAACCGCCTACCCTTCTGACCGCACAGCTGACCGGCTGTAAAAATGTTTCGGAGGCGGAATACCTGTCCGGCAGCCGCCTGTATGCAGCCGCCTGGGGAATAGAGCTGGAGGCGGCGCAGCCCCTGAAAACCAGTCTCAGGTATGTGGGCATAAGGGCACATTATATAAAATGGGACCGCGACATAAGGGATTTATCGGAAGATGATGAGAAAGCCGGAAAAAATGTATTTGAATGCCGGCCCGGTTTTATAAGCGAAGCTCCGTTCAGAGTAACCGTATACCTGACCCTCGAAGGCAAACCGGCGGGTGAGGGAGAATACCACCTGCAATGGGAGATCTCCAAGGAAAAATGGCTGGAGCTGAAAGAGCAGCCCCTTCCCTGGAAAATATATCTAGAGCCTGAAAAGCTGATGGTGTTTGATAAGTAAATAAGGTCTATAACGCGGTTTGTGAAGGGAGTGTTGAAACTACTGTTAAAGTAGGGACAGCACTCTTTATTTTGTAATAAGATTTATCTTTGAGCACTCGATTCAAATGTTGTAAAACATTTACACCCTCACTTTTTATTGTCAAGACACCATATAATATATATACTTATAGCATATACATTTATTATCCGATATTAAAAAAAAGGGGTGTGGGAGATTTGCCAGATGGAGTATCTTATACAGTCATATGGTTTATACTGGCTATTGTTTTAGCCGGTATTGAGGCCGCAACTCTTGGTATTGTGACCATATGGTTTGCCATAGGGGCATTGGCCGCAATGATCGTTTCGCTAACGGGTCTTTCTTTAATTTTTCAGGTAATCGCTTTTATTATTACATCAGGTGTTCTTTTATATTTTACCAGGCCTATAGTTAAAAAATTTTTAGTGAAGAAAACGCAGAGGACCAATTCAGACAGACTGATTGGTGAAGAGGGTGTCGTCATTGAAAAGATCGATCCGGTACTGGGGAAGGGGCAGGTTAAGGTAATGGGACAGATATGGTCTGCACGGCCTTCCGGAAGTGAAAGTATTGAGGTGGATGAGGCTGTTGAAATATTGGAGATCTCAGGAGTTAAACTCATTGTAAAAAATAAAAATATTGAAATCGGGGGTATTTAAAATGTGGATTGTTCTGATAGTAATTATTGTGGTGTTGCTGCTGGTTGCAGTAAACGTCCGGGTTGTACCTCAGGCCAGTGCATTTGTTCTGGAGAGGCTGGGCGCTTATATGACCACATGGAGCGTGGGCTTGCACATAAAGATTCCGCTCATTGACAAGGTATCAAAAAAGGTGTCGTTAAAGGAGCAGGTGGTGGATTTTGCACCACAGCCGGTAATTACAAAGGATAATGTAACCATGCAGATTGATACGGTGGTGTATTTTCAGATTACCGACCCCAAGCTCTATACCTACGGGGTCAACCATCCCATGTCGGCTATAGAAAACCTTACGGCAACTACTTTGAGAAATATCGTGGGAGATCTGGAACTCGATGAAACACTTACCTCAAGGGATCTGGTAAACGCCAAAATGAGATCTATCCTTGATGAGGCTACCGATCCGTGGGGAATCAAGATCAACCGTGTGGAATTGAAAAATATTCTTCCCCCCAGAGAAATACAGGACGCCATGGAAAAGCAGATGAAGGCGGAAAGAGAACGAAGGGAATCCATTCTCCGGGCCGAAGGTGAGAAGAAGTCCGCCATATTGGTGGCCGAAGGCCAGAAGGAAGCGGTCATACTTGCTGCTGAAGCTGCCAAACAGGCTGCAATTTTACAGGCTGAGGCGCAAAAGGAAGTACAGATAAAGGAAGCAGAGGGTGAAGCCGAAGCAATATTCAAAGTACAGCAGGCAACAGCTGAGGGCTTAAAAATGCTCAATGCCTCCAATCCAACTAAGGCCGTAATAGCTATCAAGAGTCTTGACGCACTGGGAAAACTGGGTGACGGCAAGGCCACAAAAATAATAATTCCATCTGAAATCCAGGGGATTGCAGGACTGGCTACTTCAGTAGCAGAACTGATGAACGGAAAAGAAGTTGAATAGTCAGTAGATAGAATTTAGAATTCGAAATTCTGAATAAAATCTTAAACCCGGAAAAGCCAGCTTATTGCTGGCTTTTTTACTGCCCGGGGAAGTATAATTTTTTAAAGCAATACTTATGGAGTTGACTTCTAAACTCCTGCCTTTTCGGTTTTAAAGTTTTATCTCCAAAAATGACATTTGTCACATCAACTATTGATTCCGGACACTTAAGAATTATGGCACTTTTGAGTAGAATATAATTGTACACCGCACAAGCGGAAAAAAATTAAAAGTTACCGGACGGTGAGAATGGCTTGCCGGGCCGGATGAATATGGAGGTAAAGCTATGATTGTCAGTGTTAAGAATCTGGTTAAGAGATATGGGGACCTGATGGCCCTGGATCATCTGTCCTTTGATGTGAAAGAGGGAGAAATATTCGGATTGCTGGGGCCTAACGGCTCGGGAAAAACAACGGCTATTAACTGCATACTTTCTCTTTTGAATTATGATAAGGGGGAGATCAGGGTTTTCGATAAACCCATGGCTCCGGACGCCTACGGGCTGAAACGGGATATAGGCGTAATCATGCAGGAAGTGGCGGTTTTTGATGAACTTACGGTTTATGAAAACATCAATTATTTTTGCAGTCTTTATATTTCCGATAAAGAGAAATGCAGAAACTTAGTTGAGGAAGCCATAGACTTTGTGGGACTCGGTGATTTCAGGAAATTCTATCCCAAAAAGCTCAGCGGAGGTCTGCTGCGGCGTTTGAATATTGCCTGTGGCATAGCTCACAAGCCCAGGCTTATAATCCTGGATGAACCTACGGTGGCGGTGGACCCCCAGAGCAGAAACAATATCCTGGCGGGCATTAAAAGACTTAACGAAGAGGGAACCACGGTTATTTACACTTCCCACTACATGGAGGAGGTCGAGCAGCTGTGCAGCAGGATAGTGATAATGGACAAGGGAAAGGTAATTGCCCTGGGAACAAAGGAAGAGCTCAAAGCCATGATAAAATCCGGAGAAAAAATAACGGTAGAGGTGTTTGGGCTGGGACAGCAGCGCATATCCGATATTAAGCGGCTCCCCAATATAATAAGTACCGAATATGACGACAAAAATCTCGTTATTAAATATGACAAGGGGAAGAACAACCTGATTACGCTGCTGGATTTCTTCAGAGATAATGAAATTTCCTTTGGGAAAATTTATTCGGAGCTTCCAACTCTTAATGATGTTTTCCTTGAAATAACGGGCAAGGAACTCAGGGATTGACAGAAAGGAGGCGGACATATGTTTCTCAATATTTTTATTAACAGGCTTAAATGCACTATCAGAGACAAGGATCTCATATTCTGGACAATGATATTTCCATTAATTATGGCAACATTCTTTAATCTGGCGTTTTCAAACATTTCAAAGCATGAGAGTTTTAAAAGTGTGGATGTGGCTGTGGTCAATGATTCTCAATATCAAAAGGATAAGAATTTCCAGAACTTCATTTCTCAGCTTTCAACCGAGGAAACCGGCTCCGGAAATAATATAAAGCTTTTGAATCTGAAACTGGCCGGGACCCGTGAAGAAGCCGACAAAATGCTGGAAAACGGTGAAATAATAGGCTATATCACTGACGGGCCTACCATAGGACTGACCGTAAAAAATTCAGGCTTCAGCCAGACCATGGTCAAGTCTGTGCTTGATGAATACGGCCAGACTGTGAGTGTGGTGGGAAGTATTATATCCAGGAATCCTTCTGCTATTCAGGAAGGATTGATGGAGGATATCGGCAGCAGAAAGGAATACACCAGGGATATCCAGCTGGGGACTACAAATAACCCGGATTCCACAGTAAATTATTTTTATGCCTTGCTGGCAATGACCTGTTTTTACGGAGCGTTTTTTGGATTAAAGGAAATTACCGACAGTCAGGCAGACCTGTCAAAAAGGGCTGCCAGGCTAAATGTGGCGCCGGTTCATAAGCTGAAGCTTCTGGTGGCGGGGCTGTGCGCAGGTTTTGTAGTGTTACTTGCGGAAAATGCCATACTTATGGCATATCTCATTTTTGTGATTAAAATTGACTTTGGAAATCAGATCGGTTATATTATTCTGACCTGTCTTGCCGGATGTCTGGCCGGAATAACCTATGGCGCCTTTCTGGGAGCTTTGATCAAGAAGGGAGAGGGCGTAAAAACGGCGATACTGATAGCAACCACCATGCTGGCATCTTTTCTGTCGGGAATGATGTTTCAGAATATGAAGTACATTATTGAAAAGAATGTTCCAATACTGTCCTATATAAATCCGGTATCACTTATAACAGACGCTTTTTACGCACTTTATTACTATGACACCCATACAAGATTTTTTATTAATATCGGCGTGCTGTGCGGGTTTACCGTATTCTTTTGCACAGCCACATACCTGATTATAAGGAGGCAGAGATATGCTAGTATTTAAGACCTATTTTAAGATAATTAAAAAACAAATGCCTCAGCTTTCCATATATATAGTTATCTTTTTATCTCTGGCAGTAGTATTTACCTTTTTTGGGAGCGGCGGACAAATAGATAAGTTTACCCAGTCGAAGACCAGGGTGGCATTTATAAATGAAGATGAAAATTCGGTTTTGATACAGGGCTTTAAAAATTATCTGGGAAACTATTCTGATTTTGTAAAAATTGAGAACAGCAGAGATAAACTGCAGGATGCGCTGTTTTTCAGAGATGTGGAATATATAGTAAAAATACCAGCCGGTTTTACAAATGCCATTATGGCAGGCCGGGATGCACAGGTGGACAAAACAGTTGTGACCGGCTCTATCGACGGTATTTATACAGATATGCTGGTTAACAGGTATTTCAATAATGCCAGGCTTTTTATTAACAGTGACGGGGATATCTCCCAGGAGGAGCTGGTAGCACAGCTTGACAGGGATCTGAAAACAGAAACCGATGTGCAGCTGAAATCCTTTGGAGGAAAATCGGAAGATGCAAATACCGCTAAATATTATTTTAACTATCTTGCATATATATTGATCTGTATCATTGTACTGGGAGTCAGTTCAATAATGATGGTATTCAATAATATAAATCTGAAAAGAAGGAATCTGTGCGCTCCGGTTAAAAATATTTCCATCAATCTCTGGCTGTTGCTGGGCAATATCATATTTGCCCTGATTTGCTGGGTGATGGCAATTCTGCTGAGCTTAATACTGTTCAGGGAAAGAATGTTTTCAATGGCGGGTTTATACTTCTGCTTAAATTCATTGGTATTTACTTTTACAACGTTGAGCCTGGCCTTTATGGCGGGAATTCTGATCAAAAGCAGAAATGCCCAGGCGGGAGTATCAAATGTGGTTTCGCTGGGCATGAGCTTTTTGAGCGGAGTTTTTGTACCTCAGGAATTCATCGGGGAAAATGTCCTGGCAATAGCGAGGTTTACACCTACCTACTGGTACGTAAAAGCCGGTGATGATATTGGAAATCTGACAGTTTTCAGTCTGGACAATGTGGCTCCCATAATAACATGTATGCTTGTAGAATTGGGGTTTGCAGTGGCGTTTGTCTCTGTGGCGCTGGTGATAAGTAAAAGGAAGCAGCTGAAAGGAGTATAGAAGAAAGCCGGGTATACTCCGGATACATTCCTGAAATACCGGAGCAACAAATTCTTGAAATAATATTGTATCAATGATAAACTGGTATAAATCAAATTATAAACCGGTATGAAATGGCCCCAAGGTGTACAAAATAGGATGCTTGAGATGACCGCTATACAGTTCACTGTATGGCGGTTTATTAGTGTAAAGGGCATTTATGAATAAATAAAGGAATATTTTTGCATTTTGCAAAAGGGATGTACTCTTTGTTGATCAGAGTAATAAATTTTATTTCGAAAGGAATTGTAAATATGCTGCTCAGTAAGCTTTTAGGAGAAAGATTGAAGGAAAAACCCGGAGAGGCAAGTATTGTAAGCCACATTTATCTCCTGAGAGGGGGATATGTGCGGCAGGTGGCCAACGGAATATATTCCATGCTGCTTCCGGCCAAAAAGATAGCTATGAAAATCGAAAGGATAATCCGCGAGGAAATGGACGGCATAGACGGGCAGGAAGTTATGTTTCCCGTGGTATTGCCGGCTGAGCTGTGGCAGGAGTCGGGAAGGTTTGAGAGTGTGGGCAGCGAGCTCATGAGGATGAAGGACAGGTCCGGCAGGGACATGGTTCTGGGAATGACCCATGAAGAGGCGGCGGTCCATCTGGCAAGAAGCGAGGCAATGAGCTATGCCAAATATCCTTTTATGATATACCAGATCCAGACAAAATTCCGTGATGAGCCCAGGTCCAGAGGCGGACTGATCAGGGTCAGGGAGTTTACCATGAAGGATGCCTACTCCTTCCATACTTCGCAGGCAGACCTGGAGGAGTACTATAAAAAGGTTTACGATTCCTATCACAGGATATACGAAAGGGTAGGGCTCCCCCAGGTGGTTTCGGTTGCGTCGGATACGGGCATGATGGGCGGCAAGGTGGCCCATGAATATATGCTGCTGGCCGACTCTGGAGAGGATTCCATTATAGTCTGCGACAGCTGTGATTACAAGGCGAATATGGAGGTGGCGGCTTCTGAGATCACCCATGGGCAGGGAAGTGACCGGCAGATAGAGGAGATACACACTCCGGGGCTCAAAAGCATAGATTCGCTGTGTGAGCATCTGAAAGTGGCTGCGTCCCAATTTATAAAGGCCACGGTGTTTTCCGTCGAAAACAGCAAAAAGCCGCTCATAGTATTTATCCGCGGCGATTTGCAGGTAAATGAGGCAAAATTGGAAAAGATCGTCAGAGCAAATGTATATCCCTATGATGAAGCGGAAAATGCTGAAATATGCTTCGGATATATAGGAGCCATAGGTATTGACTCTAAAAATAATGACATACTATACGATGAATCCCTGAGGGGCGAATGCAACATGGTGACCGGAGCCAACAAGGCCGATTACCATATAAGGGGAGTAAGCGTGGACAGGGATATAAAGCCGTTGGAGTATGTGGAAGTGGCAAAGGTCAACGAAGGTGACACCTGTACCGTATGCGGCGGGAAGCTCAGTATTAAACGTGGTATCGAGGTCGGAAATATTTTTCAGCTGGGTACGAAATATACCGAAAGCATGAATATGACCTATACGGACAGTGACGGCAGGCAGAAGCACCCCATAATGGGCTGCTATGGTATAGGGGTGGGAAGGCTTCTTGCCAGCATAATCGAAGCCAGTCATGACGACTATGGACCAATCTGGCCCAAAAGCGTTGCGCCATGGCAGATTCATATCTGCGTTATAAACATGAAAAACGGGGACATAAAAAAAGCCGGTTTTGATTTATACAATAAATTATCCGGCAAATATGATGTTTTAATGGACGACAGGGATGTTGCGGCCGGAATACAGTTTGCAGACGCCGACCTTCTGGGCATTCCGCTGAGGCTTATAGTAAGCGGCCGGAATATGGAGCAGGGTGAAGTGGAGGTCGCTTCCAGGGATAAAACCCTGAAGGCCAGGGTAAAGCTTGAAGATATTGAGGAATATCTTTCAAAGATCATATAAAGGTCATATAAGTTAAGTCATCAATTATTGAAGTTACCAAATAAAATACTGAGGGTATCAGATGAGGCCGTTATGTATACCAGAAATGAACGATTTATGCTAAAAGCGCTGAGACAGGCGGAACTGGCACATGCAAAGGGAGAAGCAGCAGTGGGGGCCGTCATAGTAAAGGACGGAAAGATAATAGCCCGGGGGCATAACCGGAAGGAAGCCACACTGGATGTGACCTCCCATGCGGAAATAGAGGCAATGAGAAAGGCTGCTAGTAAGCTTGGAACATGGAGGCTGGACGGGTGTGACATGTATGTGACCCTGGAGCCCTGTCCCATGTGTGCAGGAGCTATTATCCAGTCAAGGATCAGGACGCTGTATATAGGAGCAATGGATAGCAAGGCCGGAGCGGCAGGCTCAGTGGTAGACCTTTTCAGGTTCTCCCAATTCAATCACCGGGTGGATGTGGTCCTGGGGCTTTTACACGAACAGTGCTCGGAAGCTTTAAAAAATTTTTTCGGAGAACTCAGAAAAGGCCGGACAAGCTGAAACGGTACTAAAACATCCGAAAGGGAGGAATACACTTGATAAACAGAAAGCTTATAGAGAAGGAACAGGCTCTGAATGCAATCGCAAAAGGTGAATTTGAGAGCGGTATGCTTTCGTCAAAGCAAAGAGTGGTCATAGTCCTGACCCAGGACTGGTGTCCCCAGTGGCACCATATGAAAAGTTGGATATACGGGCACGAAACCGATCAGGATATAGATGTTTATGAACTGGAGTACAACAGGGTGGATTATTTTAATGATTTCATGAACTTTAAGGAGACTCACTGGGGCAATGACAGCGTGCCTTACCTGAGATTCTACAAGGACGGCGCTCTTGTCAGGGAAACCAACTACATCAGTGAAGGACAGTTTTCCGAGGTAATAGAAATGTAAATTTTAATGTAAGTTAGATAAAACCAGTAATAATTCCAGGTGAAGAACAGAGTATGAATAAAACAGCAAGGAAATATAGAACAGCAATAAAAAAGAGGATGGAGCCCGAAGGTTCCAATCCTCTTTTTTAGGTTTGCCCTGCTTGGGCGAAACCCTTATGTTTGTTATAAATTACTCGGAAACATAATCAACTTTGGTTCTGCCGCTTTCGTACTTTCCGGGACTGGTTATGGTAACATAGACACTGCCTGAGGATACTCCCAGCTGCGTAATTGTTACGACTCCGGACGTACTTCCTGTTGTCACAGTTGCGGAACCCAGCTGATTGTCTCCTACGGCTCCGGAATACACCTTGATGATATCTCCGGCGGATAATTCGGTAACTGTTATTGTATCCGGCGTTCCGGCCTTATTATTCTGTACGGTTATATAACCGGCATAAGGATCGTTGGTGGTCTGCTCGGAAACATACTCGGCTTCGGTCCTGTTGCTTTCAGTATTACCCTTGGAGGTTACCGAAACAAATACGCTTCCGGCTTCGGTACCCAACTGGGATATTGAAATCTTAGCCTGTGTGCTTCCGGAAGCTACGGTTGCACTTCCCAGCAGCTCTCCGCCTGTCTCAAAATTGTAAACCTTGACTCTGTCGCCGGCGGTCAATCCTGAAACCAGCACCGTATCCGCAATGGTGACATTATTGGTTACATATATATTACCCGAGTACGGAGCGGTAGTTTTTCCTTCCGCAACATAGCTTACCTGGGTCCTGGTGCTTTCTGTTTTACCCTTTGTAATAACGGAGACATATACGACTCCTGAACCCGATCCGAGATCTTCAACGGATACGGTGGCTTCAGTCTTGTTATTTGCCACTGAGGCGTAGCCCAGCAGGTTTCCGCCGGTTGCCTGATCATATACCTTTACAACATCGCCGGTAGTCAGATTGTATACTGTTATGGTGTCATTTATGTCTGCGTTGTTTAATATGTATATATCGCCTATGTACGGAGCGATAGTGCTCTGCTCGGATATATACTGTGCTTTTGTCAAGCTGCTTTCAGCTCTGCCGTAGTTTGTGACGGATATATACACCTTTCCTGCGGCTGAGGTTAACTGTGTAACCGTGATTGTGGCGCTTGTGCTGCCATATGGTACGGTCGCGGAACCCAGCAGGTTTCCGCCGCTTGCCGCGTCATATGCCTTTATCACATCATTTTCAGACAGGTGGTTTACGGTTATTGTATCCGGCATTCCGGCATTGTTTATTATGGATATATCGGTATCCAGAGCTGCCGCCGATTCGGCTTCATAGGTAACTTCAGTTCGATTGCTTTCACTCTTTCCAAACTTTGTAACAGTCACATAAATACTTCCTGAATCTGTACCCAGCTGAGAAATATTGATGACAGCCTTCAGCGTATCAGGATTTGCTGTGGCCATAGCAAGCCTGCTTCCACCGGTAGGTGCGTTGTAAATCTTCACAACATCGTTTTCAGATAATCCGGTAACAGTTATTGTATCCGCCATACCTGAGTTGTTAATTACCTTTATGTTACCTACGGCAAGCGAGTCGGAAACCTCCTCGGAAGGATAGGAAATCTGAGTTCTTCCGCTTTCGGTTTTTCCTGTGGAAGTAATGGTAATATAAATACTTCCCGCAGAGGCTCCCAGCTGTGAAATATTAATGGTTGCTTCCGAGGAATCGGCCGCAATTGTAGCGGTACCAATCGGGTTGCCCCCGGAGGCTGAACTGTAAACCTTTATTATGGTATTGGGATCCAGGCCTGTAACTGTAATAGTATCGGCAATTCCTACATTATTCAATACTGTTACATTGGAAGGATCAACGGAGGTGGAAGCAGGTTTGGCATCATAGTCCACCGGTGTTCTGTCACTTTCGAGCTTACCGGGGCTTGTGACTGAAATATATACCTTTCCGGCAGCTTCGCTGAGCTGGGATACCGTTATGGTCACTTCCGAATTATAGGTTGCCACAGTTCCTGTTCCAAGAAGTATTCCGCCTGTGGTCGAATCGTAAATATTTACGGTATCCTTATCCTTCAGGCCTGCGACTGTGACCGTGCTGGCTATGCCATAGTTATTTGCTATAAAGACCTTATCCGCTTCGGGAGCCGTAGATTTGCCTTCGGCTTCGTAGTTGGCAGCAGTTCTTAAACTTTCGGCTTTATTGGGGCTTGTAAGTGTAACGTATACTTTACCGGAGGTGACTCCTATCTGAGGTATGGATACTATGGCCTCGGTGCTGGAGGCGGATACTGTTCCGGAGCCCAGCACATTGCCTCCCGATTCGGCGCTGTATACCTTTACCAGATCGCCGGGAGTCAGACCGGTAACTCTGACTGTATCGGCAATACCGGCGTTATTGGTAACGGTTATGGAACCTGAGTCTATTTGAGCTGATGTGGGTTCGTCTTCATATTTAGCTTCAATTCTTTCGCTTTCCGATTTGTTGCTGCTTGTTACCGAAACATATACGCTTCCGGAAGAAGTACCCAGCTGCGTTACAGTCACGGTTGCCTCGGAACCATAGGTCGATACGGTTCCTGAGCCGAGAAGCGTTCCGCCGGTTTTGGCGGTGTAAACCTTGACAACGTCGTCTGCAGTCAGGCCGGTGACGATTACTGTGTCTGCCGCCCCGGAGTTGTTATTTACCGTGATATTATCAGGCTTTGGATCAGTGGATTTACCTTCTGCCAGATAGTTGGCGCCGGTTCTCTTACTCTCCAGTTTGCCTGCACCTGTGACGGATACATATACGCTTCCGGTGGCACTGCCCAGCTGGGTGACCGTTATGGTAGCGGACGTACCGTTTTCAGGTACCGTAGCGGAACCCAGCAGATTTCCCTGGGTGGTAGCGCTGTATGCTTTTATGATATCGCCGGAATTCAGGCCTGATACATATATTGTGTCGGCAGTTCCTGCGATATTGTTTGTAACCACTATTTGGGCTGAATCAAGTGGATCTGTGGAAGCCTCCGGCAGATATGGAACTTCAGTCCTCCCGCTTTCGGATTTATCGGTGCTGGAAACTGTTACATAAACGTTGCCGCCTTCCTTTCCAAGCTGTGTGATACTGACGGTGGCGTCGGTTGAACCGCCGGCAACGGTAGCCGAACCCAACAGAGTGCCTCCCAGCTCGGAATCATATACCCTTACAGTGTCGCCTGATGAAAGCATGGTGAAATATACTGTGTCGGGTTTCCCGGCGTTATTGGTAACAGTGATATTGTCCGAGTCCACTCCGTCATAAACGCTTTCGGCCTTGTAATCGGCTTTGGTTCTGAGGCTTTCAGCCATACCGGTACTTGTCACGGAGATATATATGGAACCGGCGGCTGCACCAAGCTGGGATATGCTCACGGTTACGTCACTTGCAGAGGCCGGAACGGTGGCGGTTCCCAGCAGTGATCCCTGGGTGGCGGCGCTGTAGATTCTTACTATGTCGCCTGTGGTGAGCTTGCTGACATAAACTGTATCAGCCTTTCCCACATTATTTGTAATAGAAATATTATTCACATTTGGTGCTGTAGAAGTACCTTCCGCACTGTAGTCAACTTTTGTCCTGCCGCTTTCCTGCATACCCGGCTGGGTAAAGGTTACATAAACGGAACCTGCGGCTGTTCCAAGCTGCGAAATAGTCACGGTGGCATCATTTCCGGAGGCCGGCACAGTTGCCGAGCCAAGCAGGTAGCCTGAAGCCGGCGCGCTGTATACTTTCACAACCGAGCCCGCTGAAAGTCCGGTGACATAAATGGTATCTGAGGCTCCCGCGTTATTTGAAATAGTTATGGAATTGACATCCGGAGCGTTTGATTTCGACTCGCCCGGATAGCTGGCAGAGACTCTTCCGCTTTCGGATTTGCCGGAATTTCTGACGGATACGTATACCGTTCCGCCGCTTACGCCAAGCTGTGTTATGGAAACTGTAACGTCGGTTCCGGCAGCGGCTACGGTTGAACTGCCGAGCAAATTGCCGCCCGCGCCTGCATCGTATACCTTAACGACATCTCCTCCGTTTAAATTGGAGACATATATTGTATCGGCTTTACCTACATTATTTGTGACGGTAATGTTTTCCGGAGGTATGTTGCTTGATTGGCCTTCTCCCGGATAACTTACCTGAGTTCTTAAGCTTTCATTCCTTCCTTGATTGGTGACGGATACATAAACTACACCGTTGCTTAAGCCCAACTGCGGAATGGATATAGTGACATCGTTGCCGCCGGAAGGAACAGTTGCTGTGCCCAGCAGGCTGCCTTTTATAGAGTCGGTGTATACTTTTACTATATCGTTTGGCGATAGGCCTGTTACATAAACAGTATCAGACTTGCCGGAATTATTGGTTACAGTTATATATTCCGAGGTAGGTTTTACGGAGGCCAGTTCGGCTTCGTAGAACACCTCAGTTTTGGCGCTTTCCGCATAACCTGTGCTTGTTACGGTGATATATACGTAACCTGAGCCGATCCCAAGCTGGGAAACAGTAATTGTAGCTTCATAGCCCGAGGAGGACACTGCCTTGCTGCCCAAAAGCTTTCCGCTGCTATTATATGCTTTTACCACATCTCCGCCGCTGAGACCGTATATGTAAATAGTGTCGGCGCTTTTTGCATTGTTATTTACGGTGATATAATCGGGAGAAATACCGGCAGATGCAGGCTCTGCCTCATATTCCACAGGAACTCTGCCGCTTTCCAGCATGCCTTTGTTTGTAACAGTGACATACAAAGAGCCTTTCGTACTGCCTATCTGGCTGATTGTAATAGTTACATCAGAGCCTGTGGTGGATACGGTTTTACTTCCCAATAACTTACCGCCTGAGGCCGCATTGTAAACCTTGACCACATCCCTGGGATTAAGTCCGGATACATAGACAGTATCGGATTTTTGGGCGTTATTGGTTATTGTGACTGACTTATCAAGGATTTCTTTAGATTTGGGTTCACCTTCATAGTCAGCTTGGGTTCTGCTGCTTTCGGTATTGCCTTTTTCGATTACCGAAATATAAACACTTCCGGCTTCGACACCGAGCTGAGGTATGGTGAATTTAATATCTACCTTGCTCCTGGATACTGTACCGTAGGCAAGTACTTTATTCCCGGTTTTCGAATCATATACCTTTACCAGTGAACCTGAATCAAGTCCAAAAATGTATATGGTGTCGGACTTGCCTGTTAAATTATTTGTTATGATTATATTGCTGGCAGGAGGTGCCGCAGATGCAGCAAAAACTGTTCCGGTATTTAAAGATACACTTGCCAGAATCACAAAGATACTAAGAACTGCAGAAAAAAATCGTTTCATTACTTGCTCTCCTTTGTAAATAGTGCGAGTACTGAAGTACTTGTATTTTCCTTATATGTATCGGCAAAATATCCCAAAATGATTAGGTTTTAAAATGTTACAAATTTATATCAAAAAACATGAAAAAAATTTACTGAAACAAGTCAGAAAACGTTAATGGCCTGTTGTTGACGGCTTGAAAAATAGGTGCTATAATTATTTCAATTAACATTTAATACTTTACAAGCGATGATGGAATTAAGATGTATTGATTTCGTATTAGAGAGCCGGCGGGTGGTGGAAGCCGGTACGATAGATATATGTATAACTCGTTCCGGAGTACTGGTTCCAAAAGGACATACAAACGTCAGAGTAGGTATCAGCGGTGGTTACGATATAGCCCGGGCACAGGCGCGCGCCTGATTTGCCCACTGAGTATGCATTTCGGAGTTGAAGTGCATAAAATCAGGGTGGTACCACGGTGGAATTATCCCTCGTCCCTGCATATGGCGGGAACGGGGTTTTTTTATACTCAAAATCAAGTAGCGGTTCACAGGCAGCCGCACATATGTGGTACAAAAAAGCGGATACCTGACACCGGATCCGGGGATATTTATTTTTGAACAGGCAGATTATTATAAGTACATAATATGTATTTAATGTAAAATAGGAGGTTTTATGAAACTGACAGGCGCACAGGCCATGATTAAGGCGTTGGAACTTGAAGGAATCAATACGATATTCGGATATCCGGGTGCGGCGATCTGTCCGTTTTATGATGCTCTGCTGGATTCGGGTATTTCACATATTTTGACCAGGAATGAGCAGGGAGCAGCCCATGCGGCCAACGGATATGCCAGGGTGACCGGCAGGCCGGGAGTCTGCGTGGCCACATCAGGCCCTGGAGCGACAAATCTCATAACCGGGATAGCCACGGCATACTCCGATTCCGTACCGATGGTTGCCATTACGGGCCAGGTTTCACTGGACCTCATAGGCAGGGATGTTTTTCAGGAAGTGGATACCACGGGAGCTACTGCTCCGTTTTGCAAACATAATTATCTTGTAAAGGACGCAGAGGATTTGCCGAGGATATTTAAAGAAGCCTTCCATATTGCATCCACAGGAAGGCCCGGCCCCGTTGTAATTGACGTCCCCGTCGACATACAGGCGCAGACTTTTGACTTCAGTTACCCTGAAACAGTTGAAATTAAGGGTTACAAGCCGAATTACAAAGGCCATCCCCAGCAGATCAAAAAAATAGCGGAGGCCATATCCCGGGCCAAAACACCTGTGATTTGCGCCGGGGGCGGAGTCATAACAGCAAAAGCCACGGAGATAATGACAGGGTTTGCTGAAAAATGCGGGATTCCAGTTGTGACAACACTTATGGGAATAGGAGCGATACAGGGGGATCACCCGCTGAATCTTGGAATGCTGGGATCCCATGGAGTATATGCCGCAAACCATGCGGTCAATAAAACCGACCTGCTCATTCTGGTGGGGGCGAGAGTGGGTGACCGTGCCCTGGGTACTGCGGAGAAAATTGCGGAGAAAGCTAAAATCATTCACATAGATATTGACCCTGCCGAGATAGGTAAAAACGTCAGTACGGCGATTCCTGTGGTAGGAGATGCCAAGCTGATACTGGAGGAGCTGTACAATGTGATCCATCCGGGAGATACGCGGGAATGGACCGAGGCAGTCAAGAAAATAAAAGAGGAAAAGACAGCGGTAAGGACGGCCCACACAGGAAATACCATTGATCCCAGGCTGCTCATAGATATGCTGTCGGAGAGGCTTGACGACAGAGCCATAATGGCCACGGAGGTGGGGCAGAACCAGATATGGGCTGCCAACAGCTTTAAGGCTAAACGCCCGGGAAGCTTTATAACCTCCGGAGGCTTGGGTACAATGGGCTACGGCTTGCCGGCCGCTATCGGTGCAAAGCTTGGAAGTCCTGAAAGCACGGTGGTAATCGTAGGCGGCGACGGAAGTTTTCAGATGTCCATGCCGGAACTGGGAACCATCAAACAAAGTAAAATAGGCATTAAAATACTGATTTTAAATAATTCCAGACTGGGAATGGTGCGTGAAATACAGAAGAACAAATACAACAAGAGGTATTCCCAGGTGTTTATGAATGATAATCCGGATTTTGTGAAGCTTGCGGGAGCATATGGTTTTGATGCCGAGAGGATTTCGGAAGACCGGGAAATAGCCGGGGCACTGGACAGATTTCTGGCAGATGACGCCGTATATCTGCTGGAATGCATGGTTGATCCGGAAGAACCGACTATTTAGTTAGAGCGAAAGATGAAGGGAGAATGGAAATGGCAAAGTATACGCTTTCAGTATTGGTTGAAAACCGCTCCGGTGTGCTGTCCCGGGTGGCAGGTCTATTCAGCAGGAGAGGCTTTAATATTGACAGTCTGGCGGTAGGAGTGACCGAAAACCCCGATGTTTCCAGGATGACAATAGTTGTAAACGGGGATGAATACACTGTGGAGCAGGTGAGCAAGCAGTTGAACAAGCTCATTGATGTTATAAAAATAAGGGCGCTGGAAAACTCCGATTCCGTGAGCCGTGAGCTTGCTTTGATAAAGGTTAACGCCACCGCTTCCACCAGATCTGAGATAATTCAGATAGTTGAAATATTCAGGGCAAAAATAGTGGATGTTTCAAAAAACACGCTGACCGTGGAAATATCGGGTGGTACGGAGAAAGTGGCCGCTCTGGAGGATATGCTCAAGCAGTTCGGAATAAAAGAAATTGTCAGAACCGGCACCATCGCCATTGAAAGAGGGAATAAATACATCAAGGTTGGAAATACCGAAGAATAGTGAAACTCCTCAATATACTAATGCGGGAATGGCATGAACTGTATAGTCCCCGGGTATGAGAGGTTCCAAATATTAAATACTTAAAAACAAATTTTTATTTACAAATCCAGGAGGTAAGTTGAAATGGCAAGAATGTACTATGATAGCGACTGTAACTTAAAATTGCTTGAGGGGAAAACCGTAGCGGTCATCGGATATGGAAGCCAGGGCCACGCTCATGCACAGAACCTCAATGACAGCGGAGTTAACGTAATTGTTGGTCTTACACCAGGCTCGACAAGGAGAAAGCAGGTTGAGGCAGACGGTTTAAAGGTCTATGATACCGCAGTTGCAGCAAAAATGGCGGATATCATAATGATACTGATACCTGACGAAAAGCAGAAGGCAATGTACTACGAGAGCATAGCTCCAAATCTGGAAGCCGGAAATATACTTATGTTTGCACACGGCTTCAACATTAACTTCAATCAAATAGTTCCGCCTGCGGATGTAGATGTTATAATGGCGGCGCCAAAGGGTCCGGGACACACTGTAAGAAGCCAGTACAAGGAAGGCAGAGGAGTTCCTTCGCTGATAGCTATTGCACAGGATGCTTCAGGCAGGGCAAAGGAATACGCTCTTGCATATGCGGCAGGAATCGGAGCAGGAAGAGCCGGAATACTGGAAACTACTTTCAGAGAAGAAACCGAAACGGATTTATTCGGCGAACAGGCCGTGCTTTGCGGAGGAGTTACCGAGCTGATGAAGGCAGGTTTTGAAACTCTTGTAAACGCAGGCTACCAGCCGGAAATCGCATATTTCGAATGCGTGCATGAGATGAAGCTCATTATAGACCTTGTCAACCAGGGCGGTTTTGCCGAAATGAGATATTCCATCAGCGATACTGCGGAATACGGCGATTATGTAACAGGTAAGAGAATAGTTACCGAAGAGACCAGAAAAGAAATGAAGAAAATACTTAAGGAGATCCAGGACGGCAAATTTGCCACCAACTGGATTTCAGAGAACATATCCGGCGGAAGGGCAAACTTCCTGGCAATGAGAAGAAATGAATCCGAGCACCAGGTTGAGACTGTAGGAAAAGAGCTCAGAAAAATGATGAGCTGGCTGAAAAAATAACATATACAAAAAGACGGTGTGATGCCGTTAAAGGTAAATGGATCCGGAGGTCTGCCGCTGCATTCGCTATTAGTTTGCAGCAGCCCTTCCGGGTGAATTTACACTTGATTAATCTGAATTAGACATTTATGAATGCGAGAATGCACGGGACATGGATGCAATGTCCCTCAAAGAAGGAGGGTATTTCAATGGCTAAAAGAATTAAGATATTTGATACGACACTGAGAGACGGAGAACAGACACCGGGTGTCAACCTAAATCTCCAGGAAAAAATGGAGATCGCAAAGCAGCTTGCAAAGCTGGGCGTGGATGTTATAGAAGGCGGGTTTGCCATAGCCTCACCAGGTGATTTTGAATCCATAATGACACTTTCCAAGACTATAAAGGGTGTTTCCATAGCGAGCCTGTGCCGTGCCACCGAAAAAGACATAGACAGGGCCTGGGAAGCGGTCCAGTATGCCGAAAGCCCCAGAATACACACCTTTATTGCCACATCGGACATACACATGAAATACAAGCTGAAAATGACAGAGGAGGAAGTGTTTGAAAGAGCCGTAGCAATGGTCAAACGCGCTAAAAGCTATTGCTCCGACGTGGAATTTTCGGCTGAGGACGCCAGCAGAACCCGTGAAGATTTTCTCTTAAAGATAGTAGAAGCAGTAATTGCCGCCGGAGCCACGGTTGTAAATATTCCTGACACGGTGGGGTATACAACGCCTATAGAATTTGGAAAACTCATAAACAAAATCAAAAATAACGTTCCCAATATAGACAAAGCCGAGATAAGCGTCCACTGCCATAACGACCTCGGCCTGGCTGTGGCAAATTCACTTGCAGCTGTTGAAAACGGGGCGATACAGGTTGAGTGTACCGTCAACGGCCTTGGAGAAAGAGCCGGAAATGCCGCCGTTGAAGAAATAATAATGGGTATAAATACAAGGAAAGACTATTACGATATAACACATAAGATAGATACAACACAGATATACAGAACCAGCAAACTGGTTTCCAGCCTCACCGGCGTGAGTGTTCAGCCCAACAAAGCTATTGTGGGAGCCAATGCATTTGCCCATGAGTCGGGAATACATCAGCACGGAGTCCTGTCTGAGAAGACAACCTATGAGATAATGACTCCGGAATCTGTGGGAGTTGGAAAGAACAGAATGGTTCTGGGCAAGCTGTCCGGTCATCATGCCTTTGAGGACAGACTGAAGGAAATGGGCTATACGCTGACTCAGGAGGAAATAAAGACTGCCTTTGAAAAATTCAAGGACCTGGCCGACAGGAAGAAGGTAGTCACGGACAAGGACATTGAGGCGCTGGTGGATGAAAATATAGCGGTGCCTGAAATATTTGTTCTGGACAGCTTCCAGATAAACAGCGGAAATAAGATGATTTCAACGTCAACTGTGAGCATAAAAAGGGAAAATGAGATAATAACCGAAGCCGCAACAGGCGACGGCCCTGTAGATGCAGCTTTCAACGCCATAGAGCGGGCGACGGGTGTAGGGGCGGAATTGGTCCACTACAGAATCAAAGCTGTTACAGAGGGAAAGGATGCTCTTGGTGAGGTAACGGTAAAAATATCCTATAAGGATGTGGTATATCTGGGCAAAGGAGTCAGCACGGACATTATTGAAGCCAGTGTGAAGGCATATTTGAGTGCTATCAACAGGTCCATAAGCGAGATCGGAAAATCCGGTATAATTAGCCAGTAGGGGATGCTTGAATTCAGAGCAGCCCCTAAAAGGGCTGCTTATTTTATTATATAGGGAAATACAAAAATTTTTGCGTATATTCAAGGCTTGAAGTACAAAGGAAATAGCAGGCATGGGAGAATTTATACAGTTTGCATATTAAAATTTTGTACACAGGTATGTTATATGACTTAATGAGAGGAGACAGGATATGTCAAACAAGCTGATGATTTATGATTCAACTCTGAGAGATGGGGCTCAGGCTCTGGGAATTTCGTTTACGGTAGAGGATAAGCTCAAAATAGTGGACAGACTTGATAAGCTGGGAGTTGACTATATCGAGGCGGGAAATCCCGGCTCAAATCCCAAAGATCTGGAGTTCTTTGAAAAAGTGTTGAAACTCAGGCTGAGAACCTCTAAAATAATTGCATTCGGAGCCACCAGAAGAGCGAATATACGGGTTGAGGAAGACGCAAATGTCCAGTCCCTGCTAAAAGCCGGAACCAATGCAATCGCGGTTTTTGGGAAGTCGTGGGATTTTCAGGTGACCGACATATTGAAAACCACTCTTGAAGAAAATCTCAGGATGATACAGGACACCGTAAAATTTTTCAAAGACCACGGCAGAACTGTAGTGTACGACGCCGAACATTTTTTTGACGGGTATCACGCAAATCCGGAGTATGCCATGGAGACCCTGAAGATAGCCCACCGGGCGGGGGCCGATGTCATATGCCTGTGCGATACGAAGGGCGCGGGCCTGCCGTCGGTAATAGCCAGAATAACAGACCTGGTGGTAAGGGAAATTGGCTGCGCCGTTGGAATCCATTGCCACAATGACAACGGAATGGCTGTGGCAGGTTCCATAGCGGCGGTGGAAGCCGGCGCCGTTCAGATACAGGGAACCATAAACGGTTTTGGGGAGAGGTGCGGAAATGCAAATCTCTGTACAATAATCCCAAATCTCCAGCTGATGATGAACTATAATTGTATTCCGGAAGAAAATATGGCAAATCTGACCACCACAGCGAGATTTGTCAGTGAGATCGCAAATATTATCCATGACGAGAGGGCGCCTTTCGTGGGAAACTGCGCCTTTGCCCACAAAGCCGGAATGCATGCCGATGCGGTGAACAAAAATACCTCTGCCTATGAAATGATAAATCCTGAAACAGTGGGCAACCAGCGCAACATCCTCATGTCGGAGGTGGCCGGCAGAAGCGCCGTAATGAGCATGATCAACATGGTGGACAGCACTATTACAAAGGATTCGCCCGAAACAAAGAAGATTATTGAACGGCTCAAGGAGCTTGAATATGAGGGATATCAATATGAAGGCGCCGAAAGCTCTTTTGAACTGGTAATACGAAAAATGCTGGGTAAATACCGGCCGTTTTTTGAACTTAAGGAATTCAAGGTAATAGTAAACGAACCGGTTGTAAACAGTGTCAATTCAGCCGCAATGATAAAAATTCTGGTGGGGGATCAGACTGAAATAACGGCAGCCGAGGGCGACGGACCTGTAAATGCCCTGGATAAAGCCTTGAGAAAGGCTCTGGAAAGATTTTATCCTCAGATTGCGGAAATGAAGCTGACGGACTATAAGGTTAGAGTGCTGGATTCCAACTCCGCAACTGCATCGAAGGTAAGAGTTTTAATCGAAACCACGGACGGGCAGGATGTCTGGACAACGGTGGGAGTGTCCACCGACATAATTGAAGCCAGCTGGAGAGCCCTGGTGGATTCGGTGGAGCATAAGCTGATGAAAGGCGGCAGTTAGGAGCGTAAAAAACATATGAACAGCAATCTGGTATGGTAAAATAGAAAAAGCAAATTTTCCGAAATTGTGGGTAGCTATGGTGCAGCGAATTCGGACAGTATCTCATAGCAGACTGGTTAACAAGGCAGGTATGCTTACTGAGTCTTCGCCTTCCAGGCGAATATTGCTTTTAAGCCGGTTTTCAACGCAGTTTGGGTTTGTATGATTTTTTTATATTTCAGGAGGATTCAGCCTCAAACCCAAACTATCGGCTTTCAGCAGATAGTAATTGACTTGACATATGACGGCATAGTTCCTGTATAATAGTATTAAATCAATAAATAGACGGAATGCAGGAGAGAGAATATTGAAGCTATATGGAAGGTTGATCAGGCAGGGCAAATTATTAAAGGAAGCATGGGCGGTACCTCAGGATTTAAACGGCGACTTCAGGGACCAACTGGAGGAGTGCCTGATAGCGGTCTGCAAGGAACTGGATATCGAGGTCCCAATCTGGCTGAAAAAGAATTCTACGGAATTCGGCATTTACAGGAAAACCAGCTTTAACAGCGACCATTTCGGAGAAGCCATAAAATTTGACAGATTTGAGATAATATTATATTAGCATACTGTAATTAATTATTATTATAATATTTATAAATGTATTGTTATTAAAAAACTACAAAACATAAACACACATAGCGGCGGAACTATGTGTGTTTTTTTGTTCAGAATTGCGGCGAGCGGGGACAACATTAAATTCACTTTGACATTCCGGCCGATAGTTGATATACTTTATAATATAATATTATAAAGTAAACTTTGAAAGGGGGACTATACATTGTCTTTTCTTATTGGTATCGATCTTGGGACCTCAGGCGTAAAAACCGTATTGTTTGATGAAAGCGGCAAGCCTGTGGCAAGTTCCACTGTAGAGTATCCGCTTTATCAACCCGATTTGGGCTGGGCAGAGCAAGACCCGGAAGAGTGGTGGAAGGGCACATGTGAAAGCATAAGTAATGTCATGTTAAAAAGTGGCATTGATAAGCGGGAAGTAAAAGGCGTCGGCTTGTCAGGGCAGATGCATGGCGCGGTTTTACTGGATAAAGAGGATAAGGTATTGCGAAAGGCCATAATCTGGTGCGACCAGAGAAGCGCTGCTGAATGCGACCAGATCACAGAAATCATCGGTAAAGAAAGACTTATTGAAATTACAGCCAACCCTGCGCTTACAGGATTTACTGCTTCAAAGATAATGTGGGTCAAAAATAACGAGCCGCAGATTTTTGAGAAAATAGCCAAAATCCTGCTGCCCAAGGATTACATCAGATTGAGGCTCACAGGAGAATACGCTACTGAAGTTTCCGACGCCAGCGGAATGCAGCTGATGAATATTGCACAGAGGCAGTGGAGTACGGAAGTAGTGGATAAACTCGGGCTTTCCACTTCCATGCTGGGCAAGATGTATGAATCACAAGAGGTCACGGGAAAGGTTACGGCCTCAGCTGCAAAGCTGACCGGCTTGAATGAAGGGACCATAGTTGTAGGCGGAGCCGGAGACCAGGCTGCGGGAGCAGTTGGAAACGGTATTGTAAAGCCGGGCATTGTTTCATCTACTATCGGTACCTCCGGCGTTGTATTTGCATATACAGACAAGCTGACAATAGACCCGCTGGGGAGAGTTCACACTTTCTGCCATGCGGTACCTAACACATATCATATAATGGGCGTTACACAGGGCGCAGGTCTTTCCCTGAGCTGGTTCAGGGATATCTTCTGCAGGGAGGAAATCAACACCGCCGAGCTGTCAAAGATATACGTATACAAATTGCTTGATGCCGAAGCAGCGACAGTTAAGCCCGGCAGCGACGGACTTGTTTACCTGCCTTACCTGATGGGAGAAAGAACGCCGCACCTTGATCCTAACGCAAAGGGCGTATTTTTCGGACTGACGGCAAAACACACAAAACCGCACTTTGTACGCTCCATAATGGAAGGTGTGACTTTCAGCCTGAAGGATTGCCTTGAAATAATCAACGGTATGGGAGTTAAGGTTTCGGAGGTGAGAGCTTCCGGAGGCGGAGGAAAGAGCGACATCTGGAGACAGATGCAGGCCGATGTATTCGGAACGGGTATAAACAGGATCAAGTCGGATGAAGGTCCCGCCCTGGGAGTTGCAATCCTGGCAGGTGTGGGAGCCGGCGTATACAGCAGCGTACCGCAGGCCTGTGAAGAGGTTATAAAGGTCAAGGATACTCTTGCACCCATTGAGGCAAATATCGGCAGGTACAATGACTTTTACAAAATATATACAAAGCTGTACAGATCATTGAAGGATGACTTCACACAGCTTGCCAATATATTGAAATGACGACTTCGTTTTCAACCTCAGTAATTGGCTTAAAATATGGTAAAATATATTAATAATTTTAGGCCGTTTAATTAAAAAGCAGCTTGCAAAATGAGGATAGGCACTTTGTGGAAGGACAGTTTCCTTTTGGAGGGATACAATTTGTGAAGCGGCTTTGTTTCTGGGGTCATGGAGGTTAAAGACATGAGGTTGGAAAAGACCGGTAACAATAAATTTTTAAAGCAGTTCAATGAAACATCATTACTAGAATTAATACGCACCAATAAGCAGATATCAAAGGCCGATCTTGCCCAACTGACAGGGTTGTCGCCAACTGCATGCGGCATTATTGTATCAAACCTGCTGGAAAAAGGCTATATAAGCGAAGCGGGAGTTGGAGTGTCAAAAGGCGGCAGAAGGCCAAATTTGTATGAGCTGAATCCAAAAAGTTATTTCTCCATCGGTGTTGATATTGATGTTGATTATATCCGCTTTATACTGATGGACATAACGGGGAACGTGGAATACGGAGACAAGATTTCCAGCGGCTTCGGCCAATCGGCGGCGGAGTCCATAAAACTTGTTGAAGAGAAGATAAACCAAATAATAGGCAGGCATAAAATCCGTGAAGACAGGTTGCTGGGCGTTGGCGTATCGGTTCCGGGAATGATTGACAATGTGACCCATGAGGTGATTTTTGCACCCAACCTGGGCTGGGAGAGAGTGGATCTGGAGCATATGATGTCCAGTATCGGCGAGTTTCCCATATATGTTGACAATGAGGCCATGTGCTCGGCCATATGTGAGAACTGGATCGGCTGCTGTACCGAACAGAAGAATTTTGTATGTATAAATATGAAATCCGGTATCGGCTCCAGCATATTTACAGACGGCAACCTGTACAGGGGCTGCTGCGGAAGCGCAGGAGAGATAGGCCATATAACTGTGGATCACAACGGGCCCAGATGCGCCTGCGGAAACTACGGCTGTCTTGAAACACTGGTATCGTCAAGATCCATGGTTGAAAAAGCACAAAGATTGGTCCGGCAGGGATTGATTGCGGATTTTACGGAAGCATCGGATATAGATTCCATAACCATAGACGATATAATAAATTCCGCAAATGCGGGCAATGAAGCCGCGCGGGTGATTCTGGTGGAAGCTGCCGGATACCTGGGCCTGGCGGTGGCCAATTTGATAAATACCATCAATCCTTCAAGAATAGTCCTCGGGAAGGAATTGGTAAAATTTACGGAAGATATTTTAGAGCACCTTAGAAACATTGCTCTGGCAAAGGCTTTGAGATATCCGGCTTCAAAAGTCGAAATACTGACATCAAAGCTGGGTGACGATACCTCTGCCATGGGAGCGGCAATAATACCTTTGAAAAAGCTCTTCGGCTACAGGCTGTAAAGAGCATTAAATAAACGATTTATCCCGCTTTCCGGAATATATCCGGAAGGCCCAACAAAATTTTGCAGCCGCAGTGACGGCTCGAGGAGGTCAATTATGTCAGAAATATTCAGTGGAATTTCAAAAATCAAGTATGAAGGCAGCGGATCGGACAATCCGTTGGCATTCAGGTACTATAATCCGGAGGCTGTCATAGCCGGAAAAACAATGGAGCAGCATTTAAGATTTGCCGTAGCATACTGGCATACTTTTGCAGCGCCGGGTGCAGATATGTTCGGATCAGGCTCGTACCTGAGACCCTGGAACGATATATCAGACGCCATGGACGCGGCAAAACTGAAGGTTGAAGCTAACTTTGAATTTGCAGAAAAAATAGGGGTTCCATTTTTCTGCTTCCATGACAGGGATATTGCGCCTGAGGGAGCTACCCTTGCCGAAACAAATAAAAATCTTGACGTTATTGTTGCAGCCATCAAAGACAGGATGAAATCCAGCAGTGTAAAGCTTCTCTGGGGAACCACCAATGCTTTCGGCAACCCGAGATTCATGCACGGCGCATCAACCTCGCCAAATGCCGACATATTTGCTTTTGCAGCAGCTCAGGTTAAAAAGGCAATGGAGGTAACAAAGGAATTAGGCGGAGAAAACTACGTATTCTGGGGTGGCAGAGAAGGTTATGAAACCCTTTTGAACACCGATATGAAGCTGGAGCTGGACAATCTTGCGAGATTCCTCAAAATGGCTGTCGATTACGCAAAGGAAATAGGCTTTGACGGGCAGTTCCTTATTGAACCAAAGCCAAAGGAACCTACAAAACACCAGTACGATTTTGATGCAGGAACAGTCATCGGATTCCTGAAGACTTATGGCCTGGATCCTTACTTTAAACTCAATATTGAAGCTAACCACGCAACACTGGCAGGACACACCTTCCAGCATGAATTGGCAACCTGCAGGGTCAACGGCATGCTGGGCAGCATTGATGCCAACCAGGGCGACGTATTGCTGGGCTGGGATACCGACCAATTCCCAACCAATCTCTACGATTCAACTCTTGCCATGCTTGAAGTATTAAAAGCCGGCGGCCTGAAAAAAGGCGGTCTGAACTTTGACTCAAAGGTAAGAAGAGGTTCCTTTGAACCTTCAGACCTGTTCTATGGACACATTGCAGGTATGGATACCTTTGCAAGAGGCCTTATCATAGCTGACAAAATAGTTAAAGACGGTAAATTCGAGGCATTTGTAGCCGACAGATATTCAAGCTACACCACCGGAATAGGTAAGGATATCGTTGAGGGCAAGGTAGGCTTCAAGGAATTGGAGAAATATGCTCTCACCGCAAAGATCCAGAATAAATCCGGACGCCAGGAAATGCTGGAGTCATTGCTCAACCAGTATATATGCGAGACTAAATAAAGAAGTTTGAAACAGCAAGATATGGACGGTTTTTATGACAGAGCTCCCGTTGACTATATGTTAGTCCGGGAGCTCTGTCATATTGTAAAGGTTCACAGATATGTCAATCAATATTTACAGCCCTTTATAACGAAGCGTTATAGTGGTGTCGCCTATTTCCATAATGCCAACTGAGCCTGATAGTTTTTAGTATATATGTCTTCAACTATGTTAGCCTTATTGGCAGCCAATCCATCAAGCATTTTTTTGTATTCGGCATCTACTTCTGCCGATGACTTGGCATATACCATCTTTGAAAAACCGGAATCCATAATATCTTTTAATTTCTGTTCAATTAATGCTTCCGGTGTGCCGCCGGCAGGACCTATATTGTCATAAGGAGCGGTATCCCAGGTTGAATTCGCCATTGATATACGGGCCTGTTGGGTGATCTTGTCAACATCGTATTTGGTAACGTCATAGGGTGTGCCGTCAGAACCGTAACCGTTCTTTATAAACCATGTCCATTTGCGGATACCGGTGCTCTTGGAAAATTCCGCCCAATTATCTTTGAAGCCGGAGAGGACTTCGGGCTTGGGCTGATGCTTGCCGTCAACCATGTTCCAGTGATCTCCTTCGAGACCCCACATTAACAGGTATTGCCCTTCCTCACTGGACAGATAATTAAACAGCTTCATTGTTTCCTCAGGATGCTGATTCTTTGCGGTGATACCTATTGCATCCCAACCAAGTGAGCTGCGGGGGCTAAAAGTGGTCTTGTCGGGATCAATTCCGGGAGCAACGACCTTAAACATATAGAATTGCTTGTTTGTGTCTTTTCCTTCGTCTTCAAGGAATATTCCATTGACGTCACTGGGTAATCCGCCATTGCAGGCAATAACCTGACCGCTGCTCAGCTTTTGTTTAAAGATATCATCTTTATTTACGGCCCATTCTTTATCAAGCAGGCCATTAAGATACAACTGGTTGATAAACTTGACCATTTCAAGATAATGCGGGTCGCGGACGCTCAGAAGTATCTTGCCGCCGTCTTCATAATAAGTCTTCATACCGTACATGCCACGGAAGGTACTCATAACTGTTTCCATATATTCACCGTTAATAGTGAATGGAATGGCAGGTTTATCGGCAGTTGAATATTTTTCTTTAAATGCAGTAAGAATCTTTATGAATTCATCTTGTGTGAAATAGTCGCCTTTGGCTGCTTTTTCGCCATATCCCAACTTTTCCAGCAGGTCCATACGCATATTGATACCACGGTCAGGATCAGGGTCGATTCCATACCAGTTGTTGAGATAATAGTTCTTCCCGTCTGTATAACGGCTCTTTGTAAGTACATCTCCATACATCTTAGTTATGTCGGGACCGAACTTATCAATCAGGTCATTCAACTGAACCAGTGCACCGGCAGCTATATACTTATTGACAGTATCGCTCCTCCTGTCCATAAGCACAACATCGGGCAAATCTCCGCTGGTCAGCATGAGGCTCAGCTTTTCCTCCGGATTGCCGGTAGGCTGCAGTATCTCAATGTTGATGCCCGTTTTTTCAGTAATCTTTTTTGCAACGGGATTGCCAAAAGAATCGCTTGTGTTTTTGTCAAAGAAGGTCAGTGTAATCGGTTCTGTGGAGCCTGACGCTGTGCTTTGGGTAGTGTCGGCAGTTTGCGGAGCCTTACCGCAGGAAGTCAGTATAAATACCAGGGTTACCGCAAGTGTGCAGATTGATAAAAGCTTACGTTTCATAATGTACCTCCATTTTTCTATTTTTAGCGAGATCCTCTCGCCGGATAACTTCTCCATCTTGAGACGGATGTTTTACTATTCAATCAAGCCTTTAAAACATAGCGGGGGGTAAAAATTCCTTGTTGAAAGCCATGAGCTCGTCACACATTTTTACGATATCATCAATACTCAACTCGGCCGATGTATGAGGATCCAGCATTGCGGCATGATAAACATGCTCACGTTTACCGGTCAATGCAGCTTCTATTGTGAGCAGCTGCATATTTATATTAGTCCGGTTGAGGGCTGCGCATTGTTCAGGCAATGGACCAAAATAAATAGGTTGAATTCCGTTTGCATTTACCAGGCAGGGTACCTCTACACAGGCCTTATCAGGCAAGTTGGGGATAAGTCTGCCAGTATTGAGCACGTTGCCGGCGATTTCAAAGGGAATGTTCGTCTCCATGGCTTCCATGATATACGAAGCATATTCATGACTTCTCTTATGAGTCAGGCTTTTATTTTTAATTAGTTGTTCAACCTCAGCCCAATATTCCGCCTTTCCATTACCCCAGTTCTTATAACCGTTGGTGGGGAGGTTGTAGCGTTCTTTGAGCTGCGGATATGTACGCTTATGGTAATAAGGCACATATTCCGAGCCATGGGAACTGGATTCGGTCACAAAATAACCAAACATCTTCATAAATTCATACCGGACTAAATCATTATGATCATCTGTACGGGCAAAAGCTTTCTGCTTAATTTCGGGATAGATATCTGCACCATTCCGGTATATTTCCAGTAACCATGCCTGATGGTTAATTCCGCCAATGCGCCAGGTCACCCCGTCAAGCGGCATTCCCAATCCTTCCAGCAATTCCTTTGCACAACTTTGCACACTATGGCATAATCCTACACATTTCACACTTGTTGCCTGCTGTACTGCGCCTGCGACAATAGCCATAGGATTTGTGTAATTAAGGAGCCATGCATCTGGACATATTGCTTCCATATCTCTTGCAATATCCAGCATGACAGGTATTGTTCTAAGGCCCCGGAATAGTCCTCCGATACCCAGCGTATCAGCTACAGTCTGCTCCAAACCGTACTTCTGCGGAATTTCAAAATCGGCCTTAATATATGGGTCATAAGCGCCGACCGCTATTGCGTTGATAACGTAATCTGCACCTCGCAAGGCCTCCGACCTGTTGGTACACGCCTCAATCCGCGCATGGTTTCCCAGGCTTTCATTAAGGTTAAGCAGCAGCCGTTGGGATTGGTGCAGCTTTTGTTCATCAATGTCAAACAGTTTAACATGTGCATCGGCCAGTGCGGGTGTCTGCAGACAATCTCCGATTACGTTTTTTACAAATATTGAGCTCCCTGCACCGATAAAAGTAATAGTTGGCATATTTTTTGTTATCCTCCTTTTATTTAGGGTTTTATTCAGGATTAGTTATTATGCATCCGTCATCCCTTGATTGCACCTATCATCATGCCTTTGATAAAATATTTCTGTAAAAACGGATAGACTATGATTATAGGAAGCGTCGCAACGACGGTTACAGTCATACGGATGGTTTCGCTGGATACGGGAATCCTCTTGGCGCCTGCCGCAAGCTGTTGGGCCTCAGACAGCATATCCCCGGTCTGATATTGGTTAAGAATCCGTACCAATACAGCAGAAAGTGTGACTAATTGTTTTTTGTTGGTGTAAATATAGGAGTCATACCAGGAATTCCAATGGTTAATTGCAGAAAATAGAGTAATGGTTGCTAATACCGGTATGCACAAGGGAAGAATGATCCTTACAAAAATCAGTAAATCATTAGCACCATCCAACTTGGCAGATTCTTCAAGTTCAGCGGGCAATCCTTCCATATAAGTGCGCACCAGAAGCATCCAGAAGACATTAACTAAGCCCGGCAGTATGAATACCCAGAAATTATCGGTCAGCTGCAATGACTTGATTACCATATAGGATGGGATTAATCCGCCGCTGAAATACATGGTGAAGATAAAGAACAGCGTAAGCGGCTTTCTTCCGGGCATACTTTTTTTACTTAACCCATATGCTAATAAAGCAATATTAAGTAATGTAAGAGGGACACCTATCAGAGTTCTCAGTATGGTAACTTTAGCTGCGTCAAATATCTCCTCATTGTGAAACACTGTTATATAGCTTTCAAAGGTAAACTTCCTTGGCCATAGCATAATGCCGCCACGCAGGGAATCCCCGGCCTCATTCAGAGAAAGTACGAATATATTCCAAAAAGGGAAGAAAGTCACCACAAATAATATTGTAAGCATCAGGTAAACAAATACTTTACCTGAGATATCCGGAAGCTTGTTTTTCATATACATAAATATCCCCCCATAAAGTTCTGTCCGGCATATATCACTAGAACAGATGACTGGTCTCAAATTTTTTGGCGATCCTGTTCACGGTAATAACCAGGATAAAGGCAACTACTGATTTGAATAGTCCTACAGCCGTTGCATATGAGTACATGTTGTTTTGAATTCCATAGCGGAAGCTATAGGTGTCTATTACATCCGAAAAATCTCTGGTCATGCTGTTACCTAAAAGGAAATATTGGTCAAACCCGGTATTGAGAAGGTTCCCGACATTGAGGATTAAAAGTATAACCATAGTAGGCTGAATGGCAGGAAGCAGGATATTCCAAATCTGCCGCAGACGTCCCGCGCCATCAACTGACGCAGACTCAAATATTTCCGGATTTATAGCGCTAATGGCCGAAAGATAAATGATGGCGTTATATCCCATATCCTTCCACGTATTGGAGGCGGCAATTACCCACCAGAAATATATGCCTTCCTGCAAAAACAAAATGCTTTCGTGGGTTATGCCCAGATCCATGAGAAGCTGATTAACCACTCCGTTAGAGGATAATAATGTGACAATTATATTTGAGGCAATTACCCATGAAACAAAATATGGCAGGTAGGAGGATGTCTGCACCAATTTTTTGAATGAAAGGTTCTTACATTCATTGAGCAGTATAGCAATGAATATAGGAATCAGGAACCCCATTGTCAGTGTCAGTGCACTTGAAGCTAATGTGTTACGCATTACTCTGATGAAATCCTGACCTGAGAAAAAAAACTCAAACCACCTCAGGCCTACAAACTTGCTATGGAAAAGAGACGGCCAAAAGTTTCCCATTTGCGGGGTGTATTCCACAAATGCCATATACAGTCCTGCAAGGGGACCATATGAAAATAGTAGTACTCCTATAAAACTAGGTATAATCATTAAATAATAATATTTGTGCTGCCAGATTTTATGCTGTAATGGCGTATTTATAGTAAGCCACTCCTTTCAGGACGATCTATAAGGTATGTTTAAAGGTTAGCAGTGTTTTTAAAACATGACAATAACGTGTTTTAACGATTTGTACCTCAATTGAACACATGGATCAACCCGGATTATTGACAGAAAAATCGGCAAATTGTATAATTGGCACAGGCATGAACAGAAATTTTTTGTGCAATATGCATTATAGCGCCGAGGCGTATTTGAATCAGGGGGTGCATTATGTATAGTGTCTTACTTGTAGATGATGAATATTTGGAGCTTGAGCTGCTGGAAAGGCAGGTACAGTGGGAGTCACTGGGATTTAAGGTTGCTGTGACTGCAAAGAATGGACGTGAAGGGCTGGAGATGGTAGAACAATTTCATCCGGATGTACTTATTACTGATGTAAAGATGCCGTTTATGGACGGTATAACACTTGCTCAACAGGTGTACAAATGTTACCCTGAAACACGTATTATTTTTTTAAGCGGATATAATCAATTTGATTATTTAAAGGCTGCATTTCATGTAGAGGCTGTAGATTATCTGTTAAAGCCGGTGGATATTGACGAATTACATACTCTCATGAGAGTTGTGAAAAGCAAATGTGATACCGAGAATCAAAAGAAATCCAATGATATTACCATGGCAATAGAACAGGTACGTGAAATATTAGTTTCGGATTCAGAGGATAGCTGGAACAAAAAGGCTGATGAAATCCGCCGGTTGTTTAATCTCTTCTTCAGCACTGAGAAACACAATGCCGATTACTACATCGCACTGGTTACTGTTGATGAGATGTCATATATAACTAAATATCAAGATACATGTATTTTTACTATAAATGATTTCCGGATGCTTTTCACGGAATTGGCTGAGCAACTCAATGCCATCTTTTTCACCTTAAAGGAAGGCGTGTACATGCTTATTTCATACCGTCAGCCCTGGGATGTGATACATGACTGGAAAAAGAAAAATGAGGACATACAGGAATACATTACAGTATGTTTTTGGGAAAAACCTGTTAACGTTTCCCGAATACAGAGTATATACAGCCGTTTATGCGAACTCAGGGACTGGTTTGTTCATCATATAGATATAGGTCAAATAAAGTCGGCGGATGAGATAGAGCAAGCCATGGCTTATAAAAAAAGCACGGCTGTGCACACAGCTGGCGCACTGGACAAAGGGCTTTTATTGCAGTTTATGCAGCGGGGTGAATCGGCTGGAATCAGCCAGTGGCTGGCAGCTTTTTTTAATATTGGAGTTGAAGACAATATATATGACCACACATTTGAATTGCTGGACTATATTTATACTGTTTTTGTATCCCCAAATAAAGCACTGGCCAATTATATGGAGGATAAACCCAAACTGTTCAGGAACCTTACACATATCGAAAGCATCAGCCTGCTTCAGGATGTAACGCGGACACAGATTCTGAAGCTTGTGAATGAGACGGTGAACAAGCCGGAAATCGATCCCTGCCAAAACATTATAAATAGCGTGCAGCGTTACGTGGAAGCACATTACCACGAACAATTCACAGTTGAAGGCCTTAGCGAATATCTGAATTATTCGCCAAACTATATTCGTTCTATTTTCAAGAAATATACAGGTGAAACTTTACTGGAATATATAACCGATCTGCGTATGGAACGTGCTACTCAAATGTTGCAGAACACTACCCAGCGGATAAGGAATATTTCTCTTGGAGTAGGATATTCAAATCCGTCATATTTCTGTTCACAGTTCTTCAAAAAGTACGGGATTACACCGCAACAATACAGGAGCCGTATAAAAAATGAAAAAGATAATTAAAAAAATTTTTAAATTATTTATGAATATGCCCATGATGGGCAAATTGATTCTCATGCTTGTGGCTGGAATTCTTCCCCTGCTGATTACTTCGATTTATTCATACACTAATACGAGAAAAATATTGATTAACCAGACATATCAAAGTGTAAAGAACATGAACATGCAAATCAGTTCCAACATTAATAAAAATCTCGAAACTTATATGCAGATATCTTCCATTGTTTATACAGATACTAATCTTAAGTCATATTTGACAGAGAATTATCAAGAGGATTATGATTTCGTAACTGCCTATCAGTATATAAACCGTCTGATGTACAGCCTGCTGGTGGCTAACAGTTCGGTAAACAGTATTTCATTGTATACACAGAATCTGACAATCCCTACCGATGGGAAATTTGTTCATCACATTACCTCCGACACAAGTAAAATTGATTGGCTGGCGGACCGTTCGTCTTATGGAAATATTCTGTATAAAGGTACATCTGTGAACAATAAGGGAGAAACTGTTTTTTCACTTGGCAGGGCGCTTAATTACAACAATCAGAACTACACGTATGCTTATCTGGTAATTGATATTCCTGAAAATGTTCTCTATTCGCAAATTGAAAATGAGTCCCGTCAAAAAGATATTTATATAATAGATGAGAATGGTATAATCATATCCACTAAAAACAAGGAACTGCTTTCTGCAAACCTTGAGGATGTTTTGGGAGTCAAAGTGTTTTCTGAACCGGATAATGTTTTACAAACAGCAACGATCAATAACGAAAAAAAGGTAATGATTGTTTATAATGACATGATTAATGGCTGGAGAACAGTAACGGTAGTGCCGCTGAGCAGCATTTTGTCTGATGCTGCAAAGTCGTCCAATAAAATCGCAATGATTTCTATGCTGTGTATTGTGATTTCAATTCTGCTGCTGCTATTGATTTCAAAGCACTTCTCCCATAGATTGAAAGTGCTGAACAGACAAATATCAATGATCGTCGACAATAATTTTTCTTATCAGGCGAAAATTACCAGTACCGACGAAATGGGCCAGTTGTCGGCTTCAATCAATATAATGGCCAGAAGATTGGATGAGGCTATTAATGAAGCGTACAAAAAGGAGATTTTAAGGAAACGGGCAGAGCTGGATTTGCTTCAAAGCCAAATCAATCCCCATTTTCTTTATAATACTCTGGCAGGTATATCCTCTTTGGCTTTTCGTGGTGACAGCAAAGAAGTAGGCAAATTTATAAATCACCTGTCACAGTTTTATAAAATTTCACTTAATCAAGGCAAAGAATACATCAGCATCGGCGAGGAAGTAAAGATAACGAAGCATTATGTGGCGCTGCAGAATATGCGTTTTAAGGATATGTTTCTTTTTCTCTGGGATGTGGATGAGGCTGTTCGTGAAAATCAAACCTTAAAGCTGATGTTGCAGCCATTTATTGAAAATGCCGTAAATCATGCCATCAGAGATGATGACCAACCGCTGAATGTCTATGTCCGTATTTTCCAAAATAATGAAGCTATCTTTTTTGAAGTAGAGGATGACGGTATCGGGATTCCTGAGGACATACTGAAATCAATTTCCAGGCATGAACTGACCACAGGATATGGTATCAGCAATGTTGCCAGCAGAATCAAGCTGTCTTATGGTGAAGAGTACGGCGTCTCCATAACCAGCATTTTAGGAAAAAGTACAAAAGTAACCATTAAGATACCGAAGGTGCAAGAAAACACATCTTTTAACTCCCTGCAGTAATTTTGTTCCAGCAAAACTGTGTCATTTTGAGGTACATATCGTAAATATGAGTTATTGAACATTAATAAAGAGGAGATATAATTAAATCAAGAGGGGCTGTACATGCCTTGTAGATTTCAACCCCCAGCTTGGCAACTTTTGGCTAACCTTTTTTATAGCAAGTTTTCGGGCTTTCAATGCTTTAACTACTTTTTCCGGCCAGGATTTTTACCGTGTCATACGCAATGCGCTGGAGTCCAGTTCTCTATCTCTGTCATTTGGTTTCGTAGCCCCCATCGTGTTCGCGGCAAACAATATATTATCATGCTGTCCCCGGGTGGAAGGATAAACCGGTTGCTGCTCAAACTTAGACCTATTGAGGCGGTAACTGCTTCATTCTGTCAAAATCGGGCAAAGCTTGAAAATTAACCAACCGACTACATTATTTTGCCACAAAACGGCTGTTAAGGCCACTTCTGTGGTAAGAAAAAATAATAACAGGAGGGATAAAAATGTTATTGAAGAAAGTGGGAAGTTTAATACTGGCATTGTCTATTATACTTACTTCCGGTGCACTTATTCCTGTCTCTTCAGTTTCAGCAATTGACACTGGGACACAGTACACAACATCCTCACCCAATGGCTCGCTCACGGCGACTATTTACCTGGAAGGCGGGCAGTTATTCTACACCGTTACAAAAAATGGTGCGACAATCGTCGAAAAATCTCAATTGGGTATTAAGACCAGCGATACGGATTTCTACTCGGGAATGTCATTTGTATCAACCGGCACATCCACATGGAACAATACCTACTCTATACCAGGCGGCAAAAAAAGTTTGTACCAGGATAACGCGGTACAAAGGGAATATGTCGTTTCGCAAGGCTCGGCTCAGCTTAAAATATACATAAGGGTATATGATGATGGATTCGCTTTCAGATACTATATTCCTGGGCCGGGAGCGACGTACACCGAAAAGGAATATACCGAATACAATTTTCCTGACGGAACAGGCGGATGGGGATACCCATGGGTAAATACTTATGAGGGAACCTGGAAATATTACGATCCCACAACGCTAGATACCAGTACGGTTACAATGCCTTTTCTGGCATCGATAAACAACAATTCTTATTGGGCTTTATTTACTGAAGCGAATATGTATAACGCTGACGGGACTTATTGCCCATCGGTTCTTACCGGGAGCGCAGGAGAGAACATGAAGCTTACATATGCGTCCGACCAGGCTCAGTACGGAACAAAGCTTGAAGTCGCATTGCCCTTTCAGACTCCTTACAGGGCGGTAATAATAACTGACAATCTTAACGATTTAGTAAATTCAAACCTTGTGCAAAACCTGAACCCGGAGTCAAAAATCACTGACACCAGTTGGATAAAACCTGGTATAGCCGCATGGTCGTGGTGGAGTGAGAATTATTTCG